>CALMQC010000316.1 GCA_937871895.1 uncultured Roseateles sp.
CCAGCCCGAGATCAAGCTCGGCATCATCCCCGGCGCCGGAGGCACCCAGCGCCTGCCGCGCGCCGTGGGCAAGAGCAAGGCCATGGACATGCTGCTCACCGCGCGCATGATGAGCGCCGACGAGGCCGAGCGCGCCGGCCTGGTGTCCCGCGTCGTTCCGTTCGAAAAACTGCTCGATGAGGCGCTGGCCGCTGCCGAGGCCATCAATGCCATGAGTGGCCCTTCGAGCATGCTCATCAAGGAACTGGTCAACCTCGCCTACCAGGCACCGCTGTCCGACGCCGTGGCCGTGGAGCGCCGCTACTTCCACGCCCTCTTCGGCACCGACGACCAGCGCGAGGGCATGGCTGCCTTTGTCGAGAAGCGGCCGCCTGTCTTCCGTCATTCCTGAAATCCGCTTGCCGGAAGAGTGATTTCAGAGATTCACTCCAAAACGCAAACAGTGCCTTGATTTTTGCCTAGTGTTTCCACTGAGAAGGCTTCCCTAGAGTTCAGCCCATGGACAGCGCGGTCGCGATGTCCGCAGACCCCGGCGGCAAGCCCGCCACTGTTTCTCTAGGAGCCTTTCATGAACGCATTTGCCACCACCTCGGGCACTTTCTCGCGCATCGCCATTGCCCTCGCCGCCGTGCTGACGGCCGGCACCGCCCTGGCTCAATCTCAAGCCGAAACCGCCCCGGCCCGCACCCGCGCCCAGGTCGTTGCCGAACTCGTCGCCGCCCGCGCCAACGGTGAACTCGCCGCCATGCACCAGGAAAAGGGCGTCGACGTCCAAGCCCTCGTCGGCACCAAGACCAGCGACCTGCCCGCCCACGCCGTGCTGCCCCGCACCCGCGTCACCGCCGAAGAAATCGCCGAAGCCCACGCCGCCAACGGCGAGCGTGAGCTGGGCAACTTCGAGCCGGTGGCTCCGCGCAAGGCGCGTGAGCTGGCAGGTCGTTGATCAGCTGCTGAACAAGCGATCACCGCTTGGCCGAATGCAAGGCGCCCACGAGGGCGCCTTTTCTTTTCCTGCGGTCCCAGGTTTGGCCGCCGCATCCGTCGCCGCAGCCTCAATCCAGAAATCGCGCCGCGACGTCGGGCGACGGCATCAGGCAGGCCTCGCTGCGCCCGAACCAGCGGTAGCGATTGCGGGCGACCCAGCGGTACAGCGGGTCTCGAAGCGGTGCTGGCACCAGCCACGCCGCCCATGCCAAGCGCCAAGGCCAACCCAGCACGTGCAGCACGCGGAAGATGGCTGCGGTGTGCTGCCAAGAACGGTCACCATCGACCAATAGCAGGGTTTGCAGTCCGTCCACTCGCAGGCCCGCTTGGCGCAACAAGGCCTGGCCAGTGCGACCCTGCATGGAGGCGAACCGAATGCGCCCAGCGCGGTCACGCGGCAGCAGGAACTGCACCCAGGCGTTGCAAAGCAGGCATTGCGCGTCGAAGACGACGATCATGGGGCCTCTGGCAGGTCGAGATGGCCACGGTAGCCGGCCACGCGCCCGATGAAGGGCACGTCGGCGCTCACCTCAAAGTGCAGGCGCTGGCCGCTCCCCTGCTCGCGCGCCACGATGCGGGGCCTCAACCAGCGAGGGCAGGGCAGCCCGAGCAAGTGCAATTCCACGAGCAGCATCTCCAGGCCTTGTGGGCTTGCCGCCAAGCGAAAGCGCAGGCGTGACAGGCCGAGCGACTCCTGCAGCTCGCGGCCCTGCAGCCGCAGCGTCGATTGCATGGACTGGGCCGGGAAGTGGCGCCTCCAGGTCTCGACCGTCGGCGAGGCCAGCAGCTCAAAGCGAATGGCACCCCGCGTGGCACGGCGCGGTGTGCCCAGGCCCCAGGCGAGGCAGCGCGCCAGCCAGGTGGTCGGAGCTTCGGTTTCGACCTCCCCGGTCAAGGTCCACGCGCCTTGCAGTCGATGGAATCGCTGGACGGCCTCGGGCAGCTGCTCAAAGTCGGCGCCCAAGGCCCTTTCGTACATCGAAGGCTCAGCCATGAGTGGCCTCTCCCATCTGGATGCGCAGGCCCTCGCACTCGCGGGCGAACTCGGCCAGGGTCAACATGCCGACGCAAGGCTGGGCGCCGATCAAGCTCGCATCGCCTGCCTGCAGCCGGCGAACCAGGGCTGAAGTAGCGAGCGTCGGCACGAAGGGCCCATCGCCCTGGGTGGCGCACAAGGTCCAGGTTCGGGTGATGCTTGGCCCCGTTCCTCGACGGCCGGTGACGCTCACATGCATGGCGCCCGCGTCAGAGCCCAGATGGCGGAACACGTCGGCGGCGCGCTTCAGTGCCCCGGCGTGCCGAGACCAGTCGCGCACCCAGCCCCAGCGCGCCAGTTGCGCCATCAGGTTCATGCCGGCGTGCAGCGCCCGCAGCTCCAGCCCCGCACCAAAGCGCACGAGGGGCTGGTCTGCGTAGCGTTGCGGCAGCAAGGCCAGGTCCGGCACGTCGCAGGGGGAGAGCCAGCGGCTTCTCACCGGCGCTGGGTAGCGATGCGACCAGCGGCCCAGCCAGCCGTAGGCTCTAGGGCCCGCCCCAGTCGGCAGCGCTTGGCCACAGTAGCTGAGGATGGCGCGCACCGTGGAGAGCCCGCGCTCGGTCTTGTTGCCGGGGCTGATGCCGATGTCGATGGACTGAAGGGTGTCGAAGCCCACGCTCAGTTGGTCCGCCGCAGCGCTGGAGAGCGCCGGCACCGAGCTGGCGCCGCTGATCACGGCGACGCCAGCGCGACGGGCGGCTGGGTCCAGCCGGCTGATGCCGCACACGAAGTCCCGGCCATCGGCGAGGTCGATGTAGTGCGAGCCGGCGGCGATGCAGGCCTCCGCCACGCGGTGGTCTTGCCCCTGAAATGGGCCGCAGGTGTGGACGACGACGGCCGGCGCCAGCGCGCGCAGACGCGGCGTCAACTCCGGCGCGCTGACATCGAAGGCCAGCGCCGCCGCTGTGCCCGGAGGGAGCCGCTCCGCCACAGCCTGCGCCTGCGCCAGCAAACGGCCGGCGATGAGGAGCTCCAGGCCTGGATGTCGGCTCAGCCGTTCCACCAATCGGCGGCCGAAGAAGCCGTAGCCGCCAAGCACCAGCACGCGGTAGGCAGCCATGTCGGTTCGCCTGGCCGCCGGTGCCTACCTGTGTTCCTACCTGTGCCTCAACCCTCGCGCCGCAACGCCGGGAACAGCACCACGTCCCGGATCGACGGCGAGTCGGTCAGTAGCATGATGAGCCGATCAATCCCGATGCCGCAGCCGCCGGTGGGGGGCATGCCGTACTCCAGCGCGCGGATGAAGTCGGCGTCGTAGTACATCGCCTCTTCGTCGCCGGCGTCCTTGTTGGCAACCTGGGCCTGGAAGCGGGCGGCCTGGTCTTCGGCGTCGTTGAGCTCGGAGAAGCCGTTGGCGTATTCGCGGCCGGTGATGAAGAGCTCGAAGCGCTCGGTGATCTTGGGGTTGCTGTCGGAGGCGCGGGCCAGGGGCGAGACCTCGACGGGGTAGTCGATGATGAAGGTCGGGGCCCAGAGCTTCTCTTCGACGGCGGCTTCGAAGAGGCCGAACTGCAACTCGGCCAGGCTCCAGCGGGCCGGGGCTTCTTCGCCCTTGGCGACGATCTTGGCGCGCAGCACCTCGGGGTTGTCAGCCTCAGCTTCGGTGAGGCCGGCGTACTGGATCAGCGAGTCGCGCACGGAGACGCGCGCAAAGGGCTGGCCGAAGTCCACGGGCTTGCCGGCGTAGCTGAGCTGGGCGCTGCCGGTGGCGTTGATGGCGGCGTCGCGCAGCACGGCTTCGGTGAAGTCCATGATGTCGTGATGCGTCCAGTAGGCCGCATAGAACTCCATCATCGTGAACTCGGGGTTGTGGCGGACGGAGATGCCTTCGTTGCGGAAGTTGCGGTTGATCTCGAACACGCGCTCAAAGCCGCCGACCACCAGGCGCTTCAGGTACAGCTCGGGCGCGATGCGCAGGAACATCTGCTGGTCCAGCGCGTTGTGGTGGGTGATGAAGGGCTTGGCATTGGCGCCGCCCGGGATGGGGTGCAGCATGGGCGTCTCGACTTCCAGGAAGCCGTGGTCGACCATGAAATTGCGGATCGAGCTGACCGCCTTGCTGCGCGCCACGAAGCGCTTGCGGGCGTCTTCGTCGGTGATCAGGTCCACATAGCGCTGGCGGTACTTCTGTTCCTGGTCGCTCATGCCGTGGAACTTGTCGGGCAGGGGGCGCAGGCTCTTGGTCAAGAGGCGCAGGGTCGAGACGCGCACCGACAGCTCGCCGGTCTTGGTCTTGAAGAGGGTGCCCTCGGCCCCGACGATGTCGCCGAGGTCCAGATGCTTGAACTGCTCGTAGCTGGCTTCGCCGACGCCGTCTTTGGTGACGAAGAGTTGGATGCGCCCGGTGGCGTCTTGCAAGGTGCCAAAGCTGGCCTTGCCCATGATGCGCTTGAGCATCAGGCGGCCAGCCACGCTGACCTTGAGCGCCTGGGGCTCCAGCGCCTCGTTCTCCAACGCGCCGTATTCGGCCTGCAAGGGCGCAGCGCGGTGCTGGGGCTTGAAGTCGTTGGGAAAGGGGATCGGGGTCGAGGCCCGCAAGGCGGCCAGTTTTTCGCGCCGTTCGGTGATCAGTTGGTTCTCATCAACAACAGGGGCGACTGCGGGGGCGGAAATCGGCGTGGTCATAGAAGCCTTAGCAAGGGGCCGCGATTTTAGAATCCCGCGCCCCATGACCACTCCATGACCGTCTCCCACAGCCTGACGCGCGCCACCTTGACCCTGCTGGGAGGCAGTGCCTTGGCGCAGGCGCTGCCCCTGCTGCTGGGGCCGTGGCTGGCGCGGCTCTACACGCCGGTCGAGTGGGGGCAGTTCTCGCTGGTGTGGTCCGTCGCGGCCAATCTGGCCGTGGTGGGTTGTGCGCGCTATGAGTTTGCGCTGGCGCTGGAGACGGACGAACCGACGGCCACGCGCCTGATGGCACTGTGCCTGCGGGTGTGGCTGGCGGTGGTGGGCGCGTCGGTGCTGGTCGGCGCGGCCTGGATGCTGTGGGCCG
>CALMQC010000317.1 GCA_937871895.1 uncultured Roseateles sp.
CCCCCCTTCCACCAGTTCGGCAGCGCGCAGCAGTGCACGCGCCTTGTGCTCGGTCTCTCTCCACTCCATTTCCGGGATCGAGTCGGCCACCACGCCGGCCGCCGCCTGCACGTAGAGCGTGCCGTCCTTGATGATGCCGGTGCGGATGGCGATGGCGAGGTCCATGTCGCCGGCAAACGAGAGGTAGCCGCAGGCGCCGCCGTAGATGCCGCGCTGCACGGGCTCCAGCTCGTCGATCAGTTCCATCGCGCGGACCTTGGGCGCGCCGGTCAGCGTGCCGGCCGGGAAGGTGGCCTTGAGCACGTCGAGCTGGCCCACATCGCTGCGCAGCATGCCTTCAACGTTGGAGACGATGTGCATCACGTGCGAGTAGCGCTCGACGACGAAGGCCTGCGTGACCTTGACGCTGCCGATGCGGGCGATGCGGCCGATGTCGTTGCGCGCCAGGTCGATCAGCATCAGGTGCTCGGCGCGCTCCTTGGGGTCGGCCGTCAGCTCGGCTTCCAGCGCCAGGTCTTCCTCGCGCGTGGCGCCCCGGGGCCGGGTGCCGGCCAGCGGGCGGATGGTGACTTTGCGGCTGCGGGCGCCGTCGGCGTCCTGCGCATGCTCTTCACGCACCAGGATCTCGGGGCTGGCGCCGACGATCTGAAACTCGCCCAGGTCGTAGAAGTACATGTAGGGGCTGGGGTTGAGCGTGCGCAGCGCGCGGTAGAGCGCGAGCGGCTCGGCCTGGTAGGGCTTGGCCAGGCGCTGGCCCACCTGCACCTGCATCAGGTCCCCGGCAGCGATGTACTCCTTGGCGCGCTCGACGGCCGCGAGGTAGTCGGCCTTGGCAAAGATGCGCTGCACGGCTTGCGGCGGCTGCGGCGCCACTGGCGGCAGGCTGACGGTGCGGCGCAGGCGCTCGGAGAGCACGTCAAGCCGCGCCAGACCCGCCGCATAGGCGTCCGCAGCAGCCGGGTCGACCCAGACGATCAGGTAGATGCGGCTGGCGAGGTTGTCGATGACGGCCACCTCTTCGGCCAGCAGCAGCAGGATGTCGGGCGTGCCGATGCCATCGGGCTTCTGAACGCCCGCCAGGCGCTTCTCGATGGCACGCACGGCCTCGTAGCCGAAGTAGCCGGCCAGGCCCCCGCAAAAGCGCGGCAGGCCCTCAGGGATCTTGGGGCGGTAGCGCTCCTGGTAGGCGGAGACGAAATCGAGCGGGTTGCCGGTGTGCGTCTCGACGACCTGGCCGTCAGTCAGCACCTCGCAGAGCTCGCCCGTGGTGCGCACCAGGGTGCGGGCCGGCAGGCCGACGAAGGAGTAGCGCCCGAAGCGTTCGCCCCCGACCACGGACTCCAGCAAGAAGCTGTTCGGTCCCTGGCCCTGGCAGAGCTTGAGGTAAAGCGAAAGGGGGGTGTCCAGGTCCGCAAAGGCTTCGCGGATCAGCGGGACGCGGTTGTAGCCCTCGGCAGCAAGGGCGCGGAATTCGGATTCAGTGAGGAGCACGGCCAAAACCTTGAATGCAAGTCTTCAGGGCTTGGCGGCGGCCGCGAGGGGTGCGGCTCAATCACGCAAGGGCTGCGCGGATCGCGCGCCAAGCAAGGTCAGTCAAACGAGGACTGGCGACGCCAGGGCCAGGCTCCCCGGTCGCTCGACCCCGTGCTGTGCTTGCGCGTGATGAACATGGTCTAGCCAGTGTATCAGCGGCCCCCAGGACGACCGCGCCACGGGATACTTCGCGTCCCTCCTGGTGTTCCTTCGGAGTTGATCATGCGTCGTCTACTGCTTCTGGCCTTGCTGGCCGCCAGCCTGGGTGTATCGGCCGAGACGGTCGAGGTGGGCAAGGTGAAGTTCCCGACCCAGGTCGATGTCGCCGGGCAGCGCCTGGTGCTCAGCGGCGCGGGCATCCGCACCAAGGCCATCTTCAAGGTCTATGCCGCCGCGCTCTATCTCAAGGCGCCGGCCACCACCACGGAGGCCGTGCTCAGCCAGGCTGGCCCCAAGCGCATCGACATCCACATGCTGCGCGAGGTGGACGGCAACGAACTGGGCAAGCTCTTCACCAAGGGCATGGAGGCCAATGCGCCGCGCGACGAGCTGGCCCGCTCGGTCAACGGCATCCTCAAGCTGTCTGAGTTGTTCGCGGCGCGCAAGGCGCTGGTGGAGGGCGATTTCTTCAGCGTCGACTACGTGCCCGGTGTCGGCTCGACGGTGTTGCTCAACGGCAAGCCCTCGGGAATTGAGCCCATCAAGGAGCCCGAGTTCTTCACGGCCCTGATGCGCATCTGGCTGGGCGACAAGCCGGCCGACGAGGACCTCAAGGAAGGCCTGCTCGGCCTCAAGAAGCTAAGGCGCTCCAATTGAAATCGTCCAGCCGGGCCAGGTGCGCACGCGCCGGGACATGGAGGATGTCCTCGCCGTGGTTGTAGCCGTAGGTCACCAGCACCAACGGGCAGCCGGCGGCATGGGCGGCTTCGGCGTCGTTGCGGGAGTCGCCCACCATCCAGGTTTCGGCTGGCGCCGTGCCGAGGGCCCGGCAGGTCTCCAGCAAGGGCATGGGGTCAGGTTTGCGCCGCGCAAAAGCCTCGCCACCAAAGACGTGGGCAAACGCGTCGAGCAGACCCTTGCGTCGCAGCAACTCAGTCGCAAAGGGGCCGGGTTTGTTGGTCACGCAGGCCAGCGGCAGGCCGCGCGCGCGCAGCAGCGCCAGGGTCTCGCGCACGCCGGGGTAGACCTCGGCATGGTCGCCGTTGCGGGCGGTGTACTCCTGCTGGTAGAGCGCCCAGGCTTCGTCAAAACGCTCGGGGCCGGCGCCGGCATGCGCCAGGCAGGTGCGGATCAAGTGCTCGCTGCCGCGCCCGATGGTGTGCAGCAAAAACTCGCGCGAAGGCCGGGGCAGGCTCAGGCGGTCGTGCACATGGCCAAGAACGACGACGAAGTCGCCCAGGGTGTCGACGAGGGTGCCGTCGAGATCGAACAAGAGTGCTTGCATGGTTGAGCGCATTGTCTGCGTGGGCGGCATCAACCTGGACCGCAAGCTGCGCCCGCTGGCCAGCTTGATCAGGGGGTCGTCCAACCCTTGCACGGCGCTGGAGAGCCCCGGCGGCGTGGCCCGCAATGTGGCCGAGAACCTGGCGCGGCTGGGCGTGCCCGTGAGCCTCGTCGGCGCGGTGGGCGACGACCTCGCCGGCCGCGCGCTGCTGGAGGCGGCCACCGCCAGCGGCATCGACGTGAGCCCCGTGCTGCGCCTGCGGGGCCAGACGACCGACAGCTACACCGCCCTGCTGCAGGCCGACGGCGAGCTGGCCTATGGCCTGGCGGCCATGCCCCTGGTGGAGCGCGTCAACAGCTGGGCTTTGGCGGCCAGCCGCACGCTGCGGGCCGAAGCGGCCTGCGTGGTTCTGGACGGCAACCTGCCGCCGGATGCTGTGGCCAGCTTGATTGCCGAGGGCAGCCGTTTGCTGGCCTATGTCAGCGTGTCCGAGCCCAAAATGGCGCGCCTGCCGCAGGCGCTGCACGGCCTGAACCTGCTGCTGCTGAACCGGGCCGAGCTGCTGGCGCTGGACCCCGACCCTGAACATGCGCTGCAGCAGCTGCATGCGCGTGGCTGCCAGCGGGTGCTGGTCTCGCTGGGGGCCGAGGGCCTGCTCGTCAGCGAACCCGCCGGCCTGGGCCGCCAGACCCTGGCCGCGCCGCCTGTGAGCGAAGTGCTGGATGTGACCGGCGCGGGCGATGCGCTGGCCGCAGGCGTCTGCGCCTGGCTGTGCCGGCGGCCCGATGATCTGCTCGGCGCCGCGCGCCTGGGCCAACATCTGGCGGCACTCACGGTCCAATGCGAGCAGAGCGTCAGCCCGCAACTCAGCCTTCAACTCCTGCCCCCATGAGCCCACACCCCCTTCTGCACCTGAGCCCCGAAGTGGCTGCCGCGCGCGACCAAGGCCGGCCCATCGTGGCGCTGGAGTCCACCATCATT
>CALMQC010000318.1 GCA_937871895.1 uncultured Roseateles sp.
GGCGCTGGATCTCGGCGCGCTGGGTGCTGAAGAGCTCGCGCACCGTGTGCTGCGAGACCTCGGCATAGAGCACGCCGGCCAGTTGCGGCTCCACAAGGTCAGCACCAATTTGCTCGGGCAGTTTGCGGGCGAGCTGCGGCAGTTGGCGGGCGTCCAGCGCCACGCGCAGGTTCACCTCCAGGCCCACCGACAGGCCCTCGACGGTCTGGAGCGCCTGCGGGCTGCGGTGGCTGGCCAGGCGGGTGGCGCGCAAGGTCAAGTCACGGGCCGGCAACTGGCGGGCGGTGTGGACGCCGGGCAGCACCCAGGCCGAGCCTTCGGGCAGCACGTCCACGCCATCGGTCCAGGTGTTGCGGCGCAACAGCTGCTCGCCGCGTGGGATCTCGACGCGCTGGTTCGAGAGCCAATGCACGCCAACACCCAAGGCCGCCAACACTGCCAGCGGCACCGCCGCGCGGCGCAGCGGGGGCAGGGCCTCGGTGGTGAACCAGCGGGCGGCGCGCTCGCTGTGGCTCGGGACGGTGGGGATGGTTTCGGGGCTGTCCATGTTGCGCCTCCTGAGGTCGCGTTGAAGGGGTGAGGCCACTGTCTTCCTGACCCCCAAGAGCACGCCATGCCGACCTCGGAAGCTTTCTTCCGCGCGGCACCGCCACACCGCCCCGTACCATGGCCGCATGGCCGTCCGCATTGCCGTGGTCGAAGACGACCCGCCCACCCGAGACCAGCTCGTCACCTGGCTGCGCGCTGCGCGGCCCGACGCCCGCATCGAGACCTTTGGCGACCGCGACAGCGCCGAAGCCGCGCTGGCCCGCGAGCGCTACGACCTCGTCACGCTCGACCTCGAACTCGGCCGCGAGCGGCATGCGGGCATCGCCCTCATCAATGGGCTCAACAAGCGCGGCCTGGGCACGCCGGTGCTGGTGGTCAGCGCCATGCCGGCCGCCGTCTACCGCTCGATCATGAAGGCGCTGGACGCCTGGGACTATTTGCAAAAGACCCAGTTCGACGAGGCCGAGTTCATCGACACCGTGCTCGCGCTGCTGCGCCAGGCCGGCCCCGCGCGACCCGACGACGACACCCCCTCGCTCGACCCCCTGTGGCAGCGCAGCCCCTTGTGGCGCGGGCAAAAGCTCAACCTGCCGCTGACGGCCCAGCGCATCCTCGCCGTGCTGCTGGAGCGGCGCGGCGAGGTCGTCAGCTACGAGCAGCTCTTCGACCTCGTCAAGACCGGCCGCAGCAAGGACAACGTGCGCAAGCACGTGGCCACCATTCGCGACGCGCTGCGCGAGATCGACCCCGGCTTCGAGGGCCTGGAGAACGTGCCGATGCGGGGTTTTCGTTGGACCGGCTGAAGTTGCCCAGACTGCCTGCCGCCGCCTTCCTGCGGCGGACGCTCTTACGCCTCGTCTTCGTCGGCCTCTTGGCCGGCAGCGCCTTGCTGGTGCTGCAACTGCTGACCGAAGAGCGCCAACGCCTGCAACGCGAGTACGAGGCCGGCTTCCTCGGGCGACTGCACGTGATGGCCGAGCGCTTGCGCCACCCGGCCGGTCAGCTCGCCCTGCTCAACCTTGACCACCCCGCACCTGACGCACAAGGCGCCGCGCCACTGCGCCTGCCGCTTGGCGCCATCGACTTTGACGACCCCAGCAAGGCCGAGCGCGCCGTCGAGCTGACGGCCTGCGGCGACCCCTGCCTCGCCGTGGGCCAGCGCGCCAGTGCGGGCGCGTTTGTCTACGTCACCGCCCACCTCCCGCTGGCCACGCTCAATGGCCGGGCCCCGGGGCAGACGGTGCTGGAGGACGTGCACCGCCTCGTCGTCACGCTCACCCAAGCCGGCACCACGCAACGCTGGCTCGCACCACTGGAGCTGCTGACGCCCGAGCGCGGCCAGTGGGCCGGCTTCGTCACCGACGCCGACAGCCTGGACCGCCGCGCGCGGCCGGACCGGGACTTTCGCGGCTGGCTGTGGCAAGGCGGTTGCATCGCCGAGACCAGCACGCCGCCCTGCGAACGCCTGAGCCTGCTGTCCCTGCGCATCCCCGTGGACGCCTGGCGCGCCGACGCCCGCGAGGGCCGCGCCTGGCCGCCGGCTGACCTGACCCAGTTGCGCCTGCGCGTGCAGCTGCTGGGGCCGGGCGAACTGCGGCTCTTTGACAGCCTGACCACGCCCCCAAGCAGCCCTGCGATGAGCGGCGTGCTCGACAGCCTGCATGCCGGTGAGACGCTCAGCGTCTGGCGCGGCAATACGCTGCGGGCCCGCTGGACCCCCGAGGCCACCGTGCCCGACGCGCCCGCCCTCCCGTGGATCACCCGCCTCATTCGCCACCTGCCCGCCGCGCGCCTGCAAGGCCCGTTGCAGGCCGAGGCCAAGCTGAGCAGCAGCGAGCAGTTGCGCCTGCAGGGTGACCTCGCCGTGGTGGACGCTCGGCTCGCCACCACCGCCACCCGCTACTCGGTCTACTTCGCGGCGCTGGCCGGCGCCATCGCACTGGCCTGGCTGATCGTCGAGATCGGCCTGCTGCGC
>CALMQC010000319.1 GCA_937871895.1 uncultured Roseateles sp.
GCTCGGCCCGCTGATCGAAGCCAATGCGCACTTCCCGCGCAAGGTGAATGCCGGCTTCATGCAGATCCTGGCGCGCGACCGCATCGCGCTGCGCGTGTATGAACGCGATGCGGGCGAGACCCTGGCCTGTGGCACCGGCGCCTGTGCGGCGGTGGTGGTGGGCATCCGGGCCGGTTGGCTCGATGCCGCCGTGGAAGTGCAGACGCGCGGCGGCCTGCTGCGCATCGAATGGGCTGGCGGCTCGAACCCGGTCTTGATGACCGGCCCCGCGACCCGCGTTTTTGATGGAGAGATCGACCTGTGAGCCAGACCCCCGTGAATCCGGCCGACGCCCTGCAGGGCATCACCGAAGGCGACATCGCCAACTACCTGGCCCACACGCCCGGCTTCTTCGAGCGGCATGCCGCGTTGCTGGCCACCGTGCAGCTGACGCACCCGCATGGCCACCGCGCGATCTCGCTGCAGGAGCGCCAGGCCGAGATGCTGCGCGAGAAGATCAAGGGGCTGGAGCAGCGCCTGATGGAGATGATCCGCAACGGGCAGGAGAACGTCGCCATCGCCGACCGCCTGCACCGCTGGACGCTCAAGCTGATGCGCGCGGCGCAGCCCGAAGACATTCCGGCCGTGCTGCTGGACTCCTTGCAGCACGAGTTCATGATCCCGCAGGCCGGGTTGCGGCTCTGGGGCGTGGCCGAGGGGCATGCCGAGCTGCCCTGGGCCCAGGCCGTGAGTGCCGATGTGCAAAGCTTTGCCGGCAGCCTGGCCCACCCTTATTGCGGCGTGAACTCGGGCTTTGAGGCCGCGCGCTGGCTGGGCCTCGCGGACAGCGGCGGCACCGCCACCTCGCTGGCCCTCGTGCCGCTGCGCCGTGGCACGGAAACCTTTGGCCTCTTGGTGCTGGGCTCGCCGGACCCGACGCGCTACACGGCTGAGATGGGCACGGAGTTCCTGACCCGCATCGGCGAACTGGCCGCTGCTGCGCTAGCCCGCCTGCTGCCCCCGAGCGCATGACTGAAGCACTGCCGGCCGAGTTTCAGGACTACCTGAGCTTTGCCCGCGTGCAGCAGCGGCTGGCGCCGCGCACGCTGCAGGTCTACACCGACGCCCTCACGCGCCTGCAGGCCCTGCTGGCCGACCGGGCGCTCGCGCCCACGCAGTTGCTCACGCCCCAGGCCCGGCGCCTGGCAGCGCAGTTGCATGCCGAGGGCCTCGCGCCCAAGTCGATTGCGCTGCTGCTGTCCTGCTGGCGCAGTTGCTACCGCTGGCTCGGGCGCCAAGGCCGCGTCAGCTGCAACCCCTTTGACGGCCTGCGCGCACCCAAGGCGCCCAAGCCGCTGCCCAAGGCGCTGAGCGTGGACGACGCGGTGCAACTGGCCTCGTACACACCGGCTGCGGCCGCCGACCCGGCGCTGGAGGCGCGTGACCATGCTGTCGTGGAGCTGCTGTACGGCAGCGGCCTGCGCCTCTCGGAGCTGACCGGCCTGGATGTGCAGGCCAGTGCCGAGGCCAGCGGCTGGGTGGACCTGGATGCGGCCGAGGTGCATGTGCTGGGCAAAGGCAGCAAGCGCCGCACCGCGCCGCTGGGCAGCGCGGCCGCCACGGCGCTGCGTGCCTGGCTGACGCAGCGCGGGCAACTCGTCCAGCCAGGCGAGCTAGCGCTCTTCGTCGGCGCGCGCGGACGGCGTTTGAGCCCATCCAGCCTGCGTGCCGCGCTGGCCCAGCGGGCGGTGGCGGCCGGGCTGCCGACGCATGTGCACCCCCACATGCTGCGCCACAGCTTCGCCTCGCATGTGCTGCAGTCCAGCAGCGACCTGCGCGCCGTGCAGGAGCTGCTCGGCCATGCCCACATCACCACGACCCAGATCTACACGGCGCTGGACTTCCAGCACCTGGCCAAGGTCTACGACCAGGCCCACCCCAGAGCAAAAAAGTGACCCCCCCCGTACTGACTTCGTCAGCCTTGCAGGCCGCGTTCAGCCAATGGCTGAACCCTTCGGCAGGCACACGCCGCCCACTGGGCGCCGTGTGTCCGGCCTCAGCCCCCCCAGTGGGGCGCCCCCAGCAGCCCGGCGGAGCCGGATCTGCGGCGGCCGTTGGATGGGTCGCAGCGCTTTGCGCGCTCGCTCCGTTGTGCGCGTCCGCGCAGCAATCTTTGGTTCGCCCGTCGGCCGTGCGCCCCGCCGCGATCGAAGCCAACTGGACAGCCGTGAAGATGCCCGACGGCGGGCGCACGGCGTTTGCGTCGCTCAGCTACCTGATGGCGGTGAACGATGACTGGGGCTTTGGGCCCGGCGTTTACGGCACGGCCAAGGGCAATTACGGCGGCATCTTCACGGCGGGCTTCACGGCGCAGCGGCGTTGGCGGCTCGGGGCCAACACCCATCTGGCGACCAGCCTGTACGTGGGCGCGGGCGGCGGGCTGTCCAGCAGCGAGCTGCGCTTTGGCGGCGGGCTGATGCTGCGGCCCGAGATCTCGCTGCGGACCGAGCAAGGGGCCTGGTACTCGGGCATCAGCCTTGCTCAGATCCGCTTTCCGGGCGGCAACGTCAAGGGCACGGCCGTGGGCTTCAGTCTGGGGCGGTCAACGGACTTTGGCAGCTTCTCACCGCTCGACGCCGGGCGCCGTGGCGCGAGCTCGGCTCGCACCGGGCTGGGCATCGACGAGATCGCCTTCACGGCCACGATGGCCCGCCCGCGCGCCGGCCTGCTGCGCCGCGAGGGCTCGCCGCTGGTGGGCACGTTGGGCTTTGCCGGCGCAGACCTGCGGCAGTACATCGCAGACGGCAGTTGGTGGGGTGTGGAGGCTTCCGGCGCCGCCAAGGGCGGCGTGGACGGCTATATGGAAGTGCTGGGCCAGATCGGGCAGGACTGGCAGCTCGCCAAGGGCGCCCTGGGT
>CALMQC010000320.1 GCA_937871895.1 uncultured Roseateles sp.
TCAGGCTGGGCAGCACGTCGTCGTACTTGGCGCCGCGCGTCACGTCGTTGGCCGGGCACACGGTGTCGGAGGCGCAGGTGGAGCGGTCGACGTTGAAGGCCGTCGAGCTCTGGTCGCTCATCGCGATCTGCAGGCCGGCGTTGCCGCGCAGGTTGAAGCCGCCGAACACGCCTTCGACGTCATGGTCGAAGTCGGCCTTGAAGAAGGCGGTGGTGACCTTCTCGCCCACGCTGGAGTTGTTGGCCACCCACTTGGAGAACTGGCCTTCTTCGAGCTGGTACTGGCCGCTGGCGACGAGGTCGGGCACGTCCACGCGCAAGAGCGCGGGGATGCCGGCCCAGCCCATGTCGAAGGGCGCCCGCACGCTGCTGGCGGGGATGCTGCGGATGTAGTTGCCCGCGCTGTCCTTCTTCATCAGGATGCGGTCTTCGTTCTTGGCCACGCCCTTGTCGCGCTGGGTGTGGTTGAGGCCGAACTGCAGGTGGCTCCAGAAGCCATCGAGATCGCGGTGCAGGCTGAGGCGGGCGGACTTGACCTCGTCGGTCACGTCGGGGTGGCGGATGGCGCCAATCCAGGCCTCATTGGGCACCCAGTCCATGCCCTGCACGTCGCCAAAGGCCATGCGGTTCGGGTCGGCCAGCAACTGGGTGTCGAGCGGGGTGAAGGTCTGCACGCCGTTGCCGCCGATGGGCACGTTCCAGCGGTAGCCGCCGTAGGTCCAGCTCTTGGTGGCGCTGTTGTAGGGGCCGGCATAGGCCTCGGCATAGCGCTCGGCGCGCTTGTCGCGGGAGAAGGCGAGGTCGGAGACGAGCTTCCACTTGTCGGCGAACTTGAGCTCGGTGTTCCAGCCCACGGCACTGATGTCATCGGTGCGGCGGGTGTCGAAGTTGCCCACGTTGGCCACCATGGCGGAGGCTGTGGCGGCGGTGGCATAGGTGTCGTCACCGCGCTGCACGGTGGACACATTGCTGAGCGCCGTGCTGATGCCGGCCGACCAGTTGCCGAACAGGCTTTGCGCAAATTTGCCGCCCACTTCGTGCGTCTTGAACTGCGAGTAGTAGAGGTCGAGCTGGGTGTGCAGTTGGTCGTTCGGTTGGTACTCGACCACGGCCATCAGGCCATCGCGGGTGTTCTTCTTGGTGGTGCCGGTGGCCGTCCAGAACATGGGCAGCATGGCCTGGCCGGTGCCCACCTGGGAGGGCGCATTGCCGCTGAGCGGCAGGCCGTAGGGCGCGTAGTCGCCGTACTGCACAAGCTCGGTCTTGCGCGTCTGGGTGGGGGAGTCGAGCCGCGCAAAGCCCACGGCCACGCCGAGGGTCTTGCCCGCGAACTGATCGACATAGCTGGCGCTGGCGCGCATGCCGGTGGCCGAGGTGACGCCGGGCACCATGGTGCGGTTGGAGTTGCGCTCGCCGCGCACATTGAGGGCCGCCTGGCGGCCGTTGACCGAGAGGGGCCGCACGGTGCGGATGTCGGCCGTGCCGGAGAGGCCCTGGCCGATGAGTGCGCCATCGGGCGTCTTGTAGACGACGACGGTGCTGATCAGCTCGGACGGGAACTGGTCGAACTCCACCGCGCGGCTGTCGTTGGACGAGACCATCTCGCGGCCATTGAGCAGCACGCCCGAGAACTCGGGCGAGAGGCCGCGGATGGAGACCTTGTCCACCCGCCCGTCGGCGCCGCGCTGGCCGGTGAGGCCGGGCAGGCGCGCCAGGGCTTCAGCAATGCTCGCGTCCGGCAGCTTGCCCAGGTCCTCGGCCGCGATGGCCTCAACCACGCCCTCGGCATTGCGCTTGAAGGTCACGGCCGTCTCCAGGCTGCGACGGATGCCGCTGACGACGACGGCGTCGAGCTGCTCGGTCGGCTTCGGCGTGGTCTGCGCCTGGGCCGCTGTGGCCAGGGCCAGCAGGCCCACGGCCAGGGTGATGGGCGTGCTGCGCGGTGCTTGGGGCCGTTTGGCGGCGTGGCGGGTCGATGGTGTCTGGGGCATGGGGCGTCTCCGGTGTTGTGGTGGGCGCTTGTTGTGGTGGGCACTCAGCGCGTCGGTGCTCTGGGCACCGCCTCGGGCCCGGCTGCAGCCACCACCTCTTGCGGATGGAGGGCCGCGCGCCGAACGGTTCTGGCCATCAAGAATGCAAAGAAAGCGGTTTCTGAAAGCGCTTGCAAAATTGTGCGTGCAAGGCCGCAGGCGGCGTTCCAGCGTTTTCCCGGATGTCGGGTTTCAGCCCCACGCGACTGCGGGGGCGGTGGGGGTGGCCCCGGGGGGTTGGGGCCGGTTGGCGACGCGCGCTCGACGTTTTGGCG
>CALMQC010000321.1 GCA_937871895.1 uncultured Roseateles sp.
CGGCGGGTTCTACGGCCAGGTGGGCTTCATGAAGGCCGGCCTGCAGTTCGCCGATGCCATCACCACCGTCAGCCCCACCTATGCCCACGAGATCCAGGGGGCCGAACAAGGCTGCGGGCTCGATGGCCTGCTGCGCAGTCGCTCCGCCCAGCTGCACGGCATCCTCAACGGCGTTGATGGCTCCGTGTGGAACCCGGCAACAGACGGCTACCTCGCCAAGACCTACGACGCCGATCGCCCCGAGGGCAAGGCCGCTTGCAAGGCTGCGCTGCAAAAGACGCATGGCCTGGCCCAGGACCCGACGGCGCCGCTCTTCGCCATCGTCAGCCGCCTGACCGAACAGAAGGGCCTGCCCCTCGTCGTCGATGCGCTGCAAGACCTGCTCGACGGCGGCGGCCAGCTCATCGTGCTCGGCGCCGGTGATGCACGGCTCGACGCCGCGTTCAACCACGCCGCCGCCCGCCACCCGCTGCAGGTCGCCCACCGCACCGGCATGGACGAGCGCCTGGCCCACCGCATCTTTGCCGGCAGCGACATCGTCCTCGTGCCCAGCCGCTTCGAGCCCTGCGGCCTGACCCAGCTCTACGGCCTCGCCTACGGCGCGCTGCCCCTGGTCCACCGCGTCGGCGGCCTCGCCGACACCGTGGTCGACTGCACCCTCGAAGACATGGCCAGCCGCCACGCCACCGGCTTCGTCTTCGACGGCTTCCACACCGACGCCTACCGCCGCGCCCTGCGCCGTGCCTTTGCGCTCTGGCAGCAGCCCGAAGCTTGGGCGGCCGTGCGCGACACCGGTATGCGTCAGCGCTTCGGGTGGAATGACGCAGCGAAGCGCTACATCGAGGTCTACCAGGGCCTACAGCGCTAGACCAATCACCCCCGTCGCAATCAACGCAGCGCCGCCAATGCGCCAGCCGCGCTCGCCCTCGCCGAGCAGCTGTCCACCCAGCAGGGCGGCAAACAGCATGGAGAGTTCACGTGCCGGGGCCACGCGCGAGAGCGGGGCCTCGCGCATCGCGTAGAGCACCAGCATGTAGGCGATGGGACCGAGGGTGGAGATGGTGAGCACGGCCTTCCAGGTGCGCTTCACTTCGGGCCAGAAGCCGCGCGCGTCGCGCAGCGCGGTGGGCAGCATCAGCGGGGCGCGCAGCACATTGCCGAAGTAGTCGAGCAGCAGGGGCGAGACGAGCAGCACCTTGACGGCGTAGGCGTCGATCACGGAGTAACCGGCGATCAGCGAGCCGGTGGCCAGGCCCCACCAGACGCCCGCGCGGCGGCGCCGTGCCACGGTCGCCTCGGGGTCGTGCGGCTTGCCGAACTGCGGGCCCGCCGTCATCAGCACGATGCCAGCCACCACGCCCGCGAGGCCCACGCTGCCGAGCCAGCCGAGATGCTCGCCGAAGAAGGCCACGGCGCACAGGGCCGACAGCAGCGGCGCGCTGCCGCGAGCGACGGGGTAGACGATGGTGAGGTCCGCCGCGCGGTAGCCCGCCATCAGGCAGTTGAAGTAGCCGAGGTGGACGATGGCGCTGGCAAAGACCACGGCCCAGGTGGTAGCCGTCCAGTGCGGCAGGTCGTCCACGGCGGCCCAGGCCGCGACGGGCAGCCAGACGAGGCTGACGCCGAGGGCTGAAGCGAGGGTGAAGTGCGCGCCGCCTTGGGCCTTTTTGGCGGCGAGGTTCCAGATGGCGTGGAGGAGGGCGGCGACGAGGACGCAGGCGAGGGCGTGAAGGGGCATGAGAGCGGGTCAGCGCCGGCCCTCATTCAATAGATGAGACGGTCCGGCCGGATATCGCTCAGGATTGTCGTCGCGATCTCTTCGATGGACTTGTGCGTGCTGGACAGCCAGGCGATGCCTTCGCGCTTCATCATCGCCTCGGCCTCGTTGACCTCGTAGCGGCAATTGAGCAGCTCGGCGTACTTGCTGCCGGGCCGGCGCTCGTTGCGGATGGACGCGAGGCGCTCGGGGTCGATGGTGAGGCCGAAGCATTTGCGCTTCAGGGGCACGAGAGCGGTGGGCAGCTTGCGGCGCTCGAAGTCCTCGGGGATCAAGGGGTAGTTGGCAGCCTTGATGCCGTGCTGCATGGCGAGGTAGAGCGAGGTGGGCGTCTTGCCCGAGCGCGAGACGCCGAGCAGGATCACATCGGCCTCGGCCAGATGCCGGGCAGACTGGCCATCGTCATGCGCGAGCGCAAAGTTGATGGCCTCGATGCGGTCGTGGTACTCACGGCTCTGCGTGACGTTGGAGAAGCGCCCAACGCGGTGGTTGGAGGTGACGCCGAATTCATCTTCCAGCGGTTCGATGAAGCTGGAGATCATGTCCAGCACCCGGGCCTGGCAGTGGCGTTTGAAGACGTCCAGCACCTCGGCGTTGACGAGCGTGGCAAAGGCGATGGGCCGCTGGCCCTCCCTCTCGCCGGTGGCGTTGATTTCCTCGGCCACTTGCAGTGCCTTCTCGATGCTGTCGATGAAGGGGCGCCGCACATGCCGAGGCTTGAATGGGAACTGGGCCAAGATGGAGTTACCGAAGGTTTCGGCCGTGATGCCGGTGCCGTCGGACACGAAGAAGACCGTGCGTTGTGTCATAGAGGGGTGCCCCCAGTGTGCAGGGGCTCAAACCATGTTTTTGTAAGCATGGCAGCTGGGCGCGACTCCTACAATCGCCACAACAGCTTTTGATTGCAATGCGCCCGTCCACCCGACTCCAAAACACATCAAGTGGTGCGATTTCGTCAGGTTTCATGCCCGACGCGGCGGCAGCAATGGCGAAGGCCCCCAGTTTTTCACCTCCTGGAGTTTTCCCATGTCTGCAACCCGCTATGAGGCGACCGCCCTGGTCGTTCCGTTTGAGAACCTGAGAATGACCGATGTCGAGGTCGTTGGCGGCAAGAACGCCAGCCTCGGCGAAATGATCTCGCAGCTCGCTGCATCGGGGGTCCGCGTCCCCGGTGGCTTTGCGACCACGGCGCATGCCTTCCGCGAGTTCCTCAAGCACCAGGGCCTGGACGCCCGCATTGCAGCGCGCTTGGCTGCGCTCAATGTGGACGATGTGCGCGCACTGGCCGAGGCGGGGGCCGAGATTCGCGGCTGGGTGGAGGCCCAGCCCTTCCCGGCCGACCTCGAAGCCGCCGTGCGCGCGTCCTATGCCCAGCTGACGGCGGACCACCCGAACGCCAGCTTTGCCGTGCGCTCCTCGGCCACGGCCGAAGACTTGCCGGACGCCTCCTTTGCCGGCCAGCAGGAGACCTTCCTGAACGTGCATGGCATCGACGAGGTGCTGCACAAGATGCGCGAGGTGTTTGCTTCGCTCTACAACGACCGAGCCATCAGCTACCGCGTGCACAAGGGCTTTGCCCACGCTGAAGTGGCACTCTCGGCCGGCGTGCAGCGCATGGTGCGCTCTGACCTTGGCAGCTCGGGCGTGATGTTCACGCTCGACACCGAGAGTGGCTTCCCCGACGTGGTCTTCATCACATCCAGCTACGGCCTTGGGGAGACGGTGGTGCAGGGCGCAGTGAACCCCGATGAGTTCTACGTGTTCAAGCCGGCCCTGAAGCAGAACAAGCTCGCCATCATTCGGCGCAACCTCGGCTCCAAGCTGATTCGCATGGAGTTCGCCTCGCCTGAGGAGAAGGCCGCCAGCGGTCGCCTCGTCAAGACCGTGGACACCGTGCCCGAGCAGCGCAACCGCTACTCGCTGAATGATGCCGACGTGACCGAGCTGGCGCGCTTCGCCCTCATCATCGAGGAGCACTACGGCCGGCCCATGGACATCGAATGGGGCCGCGACGGTGAAGACGGCAAGCTCTACATCCTGCAAGCCCGCCCTGAGACCGTGAAGAGCCAGGCGGCCGGGCAGGTCGAGCAGCACTACAAGCTCAAGGCCCACAGCGCGGTGCTGGCCGAGGGGCGCGCTATCGGCCAGAAGATCGGTACGGGCCCCGTGCGCCTCGTGGAGACCGCTGCCGAGATGGAGCGCGTGCAGCCCGGCGATGTCCTGGTGACGGACATGACCGACCCCAACTGGGAGCCCGTGATGAAGCGCGCCAGCGCCATCGTCACCAACCGAGGCGGGCGCACCTGCCACGCGGCCATCATTGCCCGGGAGCTGGGCATCCCGGCCGTGGTGGGCTGCGGCGACGCGACCGAGCGCCTCAAGGACGGCCAACTCGTCACCGTGGCCTGCTCCGAGGGCGACACCGGGCACATCTATGACGGCCTGCTGGAGACCGAGATCACCGAGGTGCACAGCGGCGAACTGCCTTACTGCCCCATCAAGATCATGATGAACGTGGGCAACCCGCAGCTGGCCTTCAACTTCGCACAGATGCCCTCCAGCGGCGTGGGCCTGGCGCGGCTTGAGTTCATCATCAACAACAACATCGGCGTCCACCCCAAGGCCATCCTCGACTATCCGAACATCGACGCCGACCTGAAGAAGGCCGTGGAGTCGGTGGCGCGCGGGCATGCCTCGCCGCGCGCCTTCTACGTGGACAAGCTGGCCGAGGGCATCGCCACCATTGCGGCGGCCTTCTACCCGCGCCCGGTCATCGTGCGCTTGTCGGACTTCAAGTCCAACGAGTACCGCAAGCTGATTGGCGGCACGCGCTACGAGCCCGATGAAGAGAACCCCATGCTGGGCTTCCGAGGTGCCAGCCGCTACATCAGTGGCGACTTCTCCGACGCCTTCGCCATGGAGTGCGAGGCATTGAAGCGCGTGCGCAAGGACATGGGCCTGCCCAATATCGAGATCATGGTGCCCTTCGTGCGCACCGTTCGCCAGGCCGAGAAGGTGCTGGCCATGCTCGCCGAGCGGGGGCTCAAGCGTGCGGCCTTGGGCGGAACCGACGGGCTTCGCGTGATCATGATGTGCGAGGTGCCCAGCAATGCCATCTTGGCCGAAGCTTTCCTTGAGCACTTCGATGGCATGAGCATCGGCTCCAACGATCTGACCCAGCTCACCCTGGGCCTGGACCGTGACTCGGGCCTGGAGCAGTTGGCTGGTGACTTCGATGAACGCGACCCGGCCGTCAAGGCCATGATCTCGCGCGCCATCCGCGCCTGCCGGGCGGTGGGCAAGTACATCGGCATTTGCGGCCAGGGCCCGAGCGACCACCCCGACTTTGCCGACTGGCTGGCCCAGGAGGGCATCGTGTCCATCTCGCTCAACCCGGACACGGTGATCGACACCTGGCAGCGACTCTCGGCGCTGGCCCGTTGAAGGCCAAAGTCCGACGGCCCGGGCCCCGGGTTGTCGCTCTGACCGGCGCGGGGTGATCCGGGCAAGATGCCGCCCGTGCTGCTCCGCCTCACCCGCAACTACGCGCTCTTCACGCTCAGCTTCGTCGCCCTGGTGCTGGTGCTGGGCGTGGCGGAGCGCTTCGGGCTGCCCAAGCCCTGGATCGGCTACACCTTCCTCGGCACCACGGTGCTGGTCTACGCCGTCATCGGCCTGATGTGCCGCACGACCGATCCGGTCGAGTACTTCGTGGCCGGGCGGCGTGTGCCGGCGCTCTTCAATGGCATGGCGGCTGGGGCCGACTGGATGAGCGCGGCCTCGTTCATCGGCCTCGCAGGCACGCTCTATGTGTCCGGCTTCGATGGCCTGGCCTATGTGATCGGTTGGACCGGCGGCTTTTGCCTGGTGGCACTGCTGCTGGCGCCCTATCTGCGCCGCGTCGGGCAGTTCACGGTGGCCGACTTCATGGCCGAACGCTTTGACAGCCCGACCCTGCGCCTGATGTCGGCCGCAGCGGTGATCCTGGTGTCCTTCATCTACCTGGTCGCGCAGATCTATGGCGTGGGCCTGATCACCATGCGGCTGGCGGGCCTGACCTTCGAGGTCGGGGTCTTCGTGGGTCTCGGGGGCGTGCTGGTCTGCTCCTTCCTGGGCGGCATGCGGGCCGTGACCTGGACCCAGGTCGCGCAGTACCTGATCATGATCTTGGCCTATCTGGTGCCGGTGATCTGGCTCAGCGTCAAGCAGACGGGCTGGCCGGTGCCGCAGCTGCATCTGGGCACGCAACTGCAGATCGTGGCCGAGCGTGAGCAGGCCTTGATGCGTGACCCGGCCGAGCTGCAGGTGCAGGAGATCCATGCCCAGCAGGCCCGGGAGGCGGCCCGCAAGCTGCAGGACGTGCCGGCGGCGCTGTCGGCCGAACAGAGCGCCGCCGCCGCGCGCTTGCAGGCCCTCAAGGCCAGCGATGCGCCACTGGCCCAGATCCAGGCCGCCGAGAAGCACCGCGCCGGCCTGCCCCGCACCTCGGTCGAGGCCGAGGAACGCTGGCGCCGCGAGCTGGCGGCCGAGACCCGCCGCGCCCAACCCCTGGGCGGCATGCAGCCGCACGCCAAGCCCTTTGCGGGCGACCCGGCAGGCAGCTCGGCCGAACAGGAGCGCTTCGACAATTCGCGGCGCAACTTCATCGCCTTGGTGCTGTGCCTGATGGTCGGCACAGCCGGCCTGCCGCACATCCTGACGCGTTACTACACGACGCCCTCCGTGCGCGAGGCGCGGCAGTCGGTGACCTGGTCCCTGGTGTTCATCTGCCTGCTTTACCTCTCGGCCCCGGCGCTGGCCGTGATGCTCAAGGTGGAGGTGTTCGACCACTTGGTGGGTTCCTCGTTTGACCAGTTGCCAAGCTGGATCCGCCAGTGGTCGCGTGTGGACCCAGGTCTCTTGGCCGTGGCCGACCTCAATGGCGATGGCCGCCTCCAGCTGGGTGAGATCAACATCAATCCCGATCTGCTGATGCTGGTCATGCCCGAGCTGGGCGGCCTGCCCTTCGTCGTGTCGGGCATGGTGGCGGCTGGCGGGCTGGCGGCGGCGCTGTCCACGGCCGATGGCTTGCTGCTGTCCATTTCCAGCGCGCTGTCGCACGACGTGTACTACAAGTCCGTCAACCCGGGCGCCTCGCGCACGCGGCGCGTGACGCTGTCCAAGGCGCTGCTGCTGGCTGCGGCCGTGCTGGCCGCAGCGATGGCAGCGAGCCGGCCGGCCGGCATCCTGCAACTCGTCACGGCGGCCTTCTCGCTGGCGGGTTCCATCTTCTTCCCGGCCCTGGTTTGCGGCGTGTTCTGGCGCCGCGCCAGCCGGGCCGGGGCCCTGCTGGGCATGCTGGGCGGCCTGGCGGTCTGCGTCGTCTACCTGGCGCAAAGCCACCCGTCGCTGCGCAGCCTGCTCGGTCTGGGCGGCCCGCCGCAGACGTGGTGGGGCATTCCGGCCGAATCGGCCGGGGTGTTTGGCGTGCCGGCGGGCTTCGTGGCCATCCTGCTCGGCAGCCTGCTCTGGCCTGACCGGCGGGAGCCGGCGGCCGTCGCCAAGTTGCGTGCACCGGCCTGATTTGGTGCTCCAGCCGCTTGCGGCTAGAATCTCGGGTTCCCCTTGCTGCACCCACAGTCGACGCCGTGGTGCGGCTTCCTCGGCCCAGGCAATCCCGCCGGGCTGGAATCCATGAGGAGTATTCATGCGTCACTATGAAATCGTTCTGCTGATCCATCCGGATCAAAGCGAACAGGTTCCGGCCATGCTGGAGCGCTACAAGGGCCTCGTTACCACCGGTGGTGGTGCGTTGCACCGTGTCGAAGACTGGGGCCGCCGTCAGCTGGCTTACCAGATCCAGAAGCTTGCCAAGGCTCACTACATCTGCCTCAACATCGAGTGCAGCAAGGAAGTCCTGGCCGAGCTTGAAACCGGCTTCCGCTTCAACGACGCCGTGCTGCGCCACCTCACCGTGGCTCAGGACAAGGCCATCACGACCCCCTCGGTCATGATGAAGGCCGTCGAGCGCGAGGAAGCTCGCAAGCAGCCCCAGGAAGCCTGAGCGCCTTCGGGCGTCAGGGCGGTGCAGCGCTCCGTGGTGTGAACCAGCTTCATCTCACGGCGCAGATCGAAAGCCTCGGACAGCTTCGCTACACCCCCGCCGGGCTCGCGGCCCTGGATTGCAGCCTCAAGGCTGAATCCGAAGTCGTCGAAGCCGGGCAGCCGCGCAAGGTCTCTCTGGAGATCAAGGCGGTGGTGGTGGGAGAACTGGTCAAAGCCTTGCAAGGCCTGGGTGTCGGCAAACCAGCTCGGTTTTCCGGATTCCTCACCCACCAGCGCAATGGCCGTGGCTACGTGTTTCACGTGACCGATCTACTGTCCCAGCCTGATGCTCAAGACGCCCGCCCCTGAGGCCGCCAGCTCCCGCTGACACCCTGTTCGAATTCAACCGGATCAACCCAAGAGGATCACTATGCCCCCGCCACGTGGAAAAGGCCGCTTCTCCAAGGACAAGAAGCCCAAGCGCAACCAACAGTCCCTGCTCTTCCGTCGCAAGCGCTTCTGCCGCTTCACGGTCGCCAATGTCGAAGCCATCGACTACAAGGACGTGGACACCCTGCGCGATTTCGTTTCCGAGAACGGCAAGATCACGCCCGCTCGCCTGACCGGCACGCGCGCCTACTACCAGCGTCAGCTGACGGTCGCCATCAAGCGCGCGCGCTTCCTGGCCCTGCTGCCCTACTCTGACCAGCACAAGGTCTAAGGAGCCACTCACATGCAAGTCATCCTGCTGGAAAAAGTGGCCAACCTGGGCAACCTCGGCGACGTCGTCAAGGTCAAGGACGGCTACGCCCGCAACTTCCTGATCCCGACCCGCCAGGCACGCCGTGCCACCGAGGCCGCGATCAAGGAATTCGAAGCCAAGCGCGCCGAACTCGAAAAGGCCGCCGCTGAGAAGCTGGCCGCCGCTCAGGCCCTGGGCGAGAAGATCGCCGGCAAGACCGTGACCATCAGCCAGAAGGCCGGCGTTGACGGCCGTCTGTTTGGCTCGGTCACCAATGCCGACATCGCCGAAGCCCTGACCAAGGCCGGTACGGCCATCGTCAAGGCCCAGGTGCGCCTGCCCCATGGCCCGATCAAGGCGGTGGGCGAGTTCCCGATCCAGATCGCCGCCCACACCGATGTGGTGGTGGACGTCACGATCCACGTCGTGCCCGAAGCCGAGTAAACCCAGGCTTCCCCCGATGCGGTGCTTCGCTGAAGCCCGCACCATGCAACGAAGGCCGGCCCGCAAGGGTTCGGCCTTCGGTGTTTCTGGCCCCTGGATTTGTGCACCGGCCGCCCCCAGCCTGTCCACAGCCTTGTTCACAAGCCCCACGATGTCAGCCGTCTATCCGCCCACCTCGCTGCCCCCGGACGATGAAGTTGCGCGCCTGCGCGTGCCGCCGCACTCGGTGGAGGCCGAGCAGAGCGTGCTCGGTGGCCTGCTGATCGACAACTCGGCCTGGGACCGCGCCGCCGACCTGCTGACCGAGAGCGATTTCTATCGCTTTGAGCACAAGCACATCTACGCGGCGGTGGGCAAGTTGGTCAACGCCGGCAAGCCCGCCGACGTGGTGACCGTGTTCGAGGAGCTGACCTCCGTCGGCCATGCCGACGACTGCGGCGGCCTCAGTTACCTGAACGACCTCGCGCAAAGCGTGCCCAGCGCGGCCAATATGCGCCGCTATGCCGAGATCGTTCGTGAGCGCGCCATCCTGCGCAAGCTGGTGGCCACGTCCGACGAAATCGCGACGGCGGCCATGAACCCTCAGGGCCGGGCGGTCACGCAAATCCTGGACGAGGCCGAGGGCAAGATCTTCCGCATCGGCGAAGAGGGCTCCAAGAGCAAGCAGGGCTTCCAGAGCATGGACCAGCTCGTGGTCCAGCTGATCGACCGGGTCAACGAACTGGCCGAGAACGGCGCGCAGGATGTGACCGGCGTGCGCACCGGCTTCTACGACCTGGACCGTCAAACCGCCGGCCTGCAAGCCGGTGATTTGATCGTGCTGGCTGCGCGCCCCTCGATGGGCAAGACGGCCTTTGCCGTCAACATCGCCGAGAACGTGGCCATCAACGAGGGCCTGCCCGTCGTCATCTACTCGATGGAAATGGGCGCCTCGCAGCTCGCGCTGCGGATGGTCGGCTCCATCGGCCGCATCGACCAGAGCCATCTGCGCACCGGCCGCCTGACGGACGACGAATGGAGCCGTCTCTCTGAAGCCGTCGACAAGCTCGGCAAGGCCAGCATCTTCATCGACGAGAGCCCCGGCCTCTCGCCCAGCGAGGTGCGTGCCCGCGCCCGCCGCCAGGCGCGCATCTGCGGTCAGTTGGGGCTGATCGTCATCGACTACCTGCAGCTGATGAGCGGCAATGGCGGCGGCAGCGAAGAGAACCGCGCCACCGTGCTGGGCGAGATCTCACGCGGCCTCAAGGCTCTGGCCAAGGAGCTGCGCTGCCCGGTGATTGCGCTCTCGCAGCTGAATCGCTCCGTCGAGCAGCGCCCCGACAAGCGGCCCATGATGAGTGACCTGCGCGAGTCCGGCGCCATCGAGCAGGACGCCGACATCATCATGTTCATCTACCGCGACGAGTACTACACCAAGG
>CALMQC010000322.1 GCA_937871895.1 uncultured Roseateles sp.
TCGGTGGCCGATGTGCTGGGCATCGAGATCGAGCACGTCAACTTCGCGGCCGGGTACAAGGACCGCGTGTTCGAGTCCTTCCTGCACGAGTACCAGGCCGGCCGTACGCCCAACCCCGACGTGCTGTGCAATGCCGAGATCAAGTTCAAGGCCTTCCTTGACCATGCGATGCGCCTCGGGGCCGAGAAGATCGCGACGGGGCATTACGCCCGCGTGCGCGAGGAGTCCGGTAGCTTCCAGCTCCTCAAGGGCCTCGACCCGCTGAAGGACCAGAGCTACTTCCTGCACCGGCTGACGCAGGCCCAACTGTCCAAGGCCATGTTCCCGGTCGGCGACCTACTCAAGACCGAGGTGCGCCGCATCGCCGCCGAGATCGGGCTGCCCAACGCCAAGAAAAAGGACTCGACCGGCATCTGCTTCATCGGCGAGCGGCCCTTCCGCGAGTTCCTGAACCGCTACCTCTCGCACCAGCCCGGCCCGATCAAGGACGAGCGCGGCCGCAAGCTGGGCGAGCACGTGGGCCTGAGCTTCTACACGCTGGGCCAGCGCCAGGGCCTGGGCATTGGCGGCGTCAAGGAGAAAGGCTCCCCACGCGGCGGTGGCGAGCACGAGCCCTGGTTCGTCGCCGCCAAGGATCTGGAGAAGAACACGCTGATCGTCGTCCAAGGCCACGACCACCCGCTGCTGCTCTCGCCCGCCCTGGTGGCCGACGACCTGAGCTGGATTGCCGGCCCGGCGCCGCAGGATGGCGCCTATGCCGCCAAGACGCGCTACCGCCAGGCCGACGCGCCTTGTGCGCTGGCGATGCGAGAGGGGCGCCTGCAACTGCACTTCCCGCAGCCGCAGTGGGCCGTGACACCGGGCCAGAGCGCCGTGGTCTATGACGGTGAGGTCTGCCTCGGCGGTGGCGTGATCGCCCATGCAATTCAAGCTTGACCACCTGCTGGCCCGCCTGGCACAGCCCAGCACGGTGCTGCGCCTGGCGGCGCTGGTGGTCTGCGTGATGGAGCTGGTGGCCGCCGTGGCGGCCCTGCTTGGCATGCGCAGTGAACCCTATGACGGCCTGCTCGCCTCCGCCTACCGGCGGCTGGGCGGCAGCCCCAACGACAAGGCCCTGTTGCTGTGCGGCGTGGCCCTGCTGGTGGTGTTTGCCGTGCAGGCCTGGCGTCTGGCCGGTGACGGGCGCGGCGACGCGCCGCCGCCGCGCGCGCTGACGCGCCTGCTGCTGGTGGACGCACTGGCCTTTGCCGTCACCCCGGGCCTGCCCTTTCTCGTCACGGCGCTGGCGGCCGTGCTGCTGCCCGCGCGCACGGCCTTGCTCTTTGCCGCCGGCCAGATCTTGCTCAATGCCTGGGTGTCGGCCGGCCTGCCGGGCTTCGAGGTCGCCAACTCGGGCGTCAATGCCTGGTTCGACGGACTCAGCCTCGTGATGTCCATGCTGGCCCTGCACGGCCTGGCCTTCGGCCTCGGGCGCATGGCCGCGGCCGAGGCCGAGAAGCGCCGCTGGCTGCAGGCCGTGCTGGCCGAGCGGGTCTCGGGCGAGGCCCTGCTGGCCGAGCAGACGCGCTACAGCGAGCGCATGCAGATCGCCCGCGAGTTGCACGACCTGATGGGCCACCACCTCACGGCGCTCAATCTGCACCTGCAACTGGGCGATGCGCTGCTGGCCCGAGCCGACCGCGACGGCGCCGCCCAGGCCGTGGGCAAGGCCCAAGGCGTGGCCGCCCAGCTGCTGGCCGATGTGCGTGAGTCCGTTTCGCAGCAGCGCAGTTCGCAGCGCATCGACCTCAGCGCCGCGCTGCAAGCCTTGGCCGCCGGCATCGTCAGCACCCGCATCGAGCTCGACTTCGACGACGCCGCGCGCGACCTCGGGCCCCGTGCCGCCCAGGCCCTGCTGCGCTGTGTGCAGGAGGCGGTCACCAACTCGGTCCGCCATGCCGGTGCCTCGCGGGTGCAGGTGCGCCTGCGTGCTGAAGGCGGCCTGGTGGCCGTCAGCATCGACGATGATGGCCGCGGTGCACCCCGCTGGGAGCCCGGCCGCGCCGGCAATGGCCTCACCGGCATGGCCGAGCGCATGAGCGAGCTGGGCGGCCAGATGCACGTGGTGCGCACCAGCCCTGGCTTCCGCATCGAACTCCACTGCCCCCGAACTGCCTGCCCCGGCCTGACCCGCCCCCACCCGCATGAGCAACCCGATCAAGATCCTCCTCGTCGAAGACCAGCAACTGGTGCGCGAAGGCCTCAAGGGCCTGCTCAGCCTGCAAGATGACCTGCGCGTCGTCGGCGAGGCCAGCGACGGCGCCGAGGCGCTGGAGTGGCTGGGCCAATGCGCGGTGGACCAGATGCCCGACCTCGTGCTGTCCGACATGCGCATGCCCCGGCTCGACGGCCTGGGCCTCATTCGTGCGCTCGCCGCACGCGGCCTGCGCCTGCCCGTGGTGCTGCTCACCACTTTCGACGACACCGCCGCCTTTGACGAAGCCGCCAGCGCCGGCGCGCGCGGCTTCCTGCTCAAGGCCATCCGCCCCGAGACCCTGACCGAAGCCCTGCGTGAAGTGCATGCCGGCGGCACCGCGCTGCGCCCCTCGCTCACCACCCGCATGGAAGCCCGCACCGCCAGCAGCGGCGCGGACCGCTCCTTCACCGCCTCCGACCGCCCCGACCCCTTGTCACCGAAGGAGCTGCAAGTCCTGCGCCTCGTCGCCAGCGGCCGCAGCAACACCGAGATCGCGACCTTGCTGGGCAACAGCGAAGGCGTCATCAAGAACCACTGCTCGGCCATCTTCTCCAAGATGGGCGTCCGGGACCGGACGCAGGCGGTGTTGAGGGCGATTGATTGGGGGGGGATATGAGCCCGCGCCTAACGGCACCGACACCAGCGCGATACGAAGCGGCGCAACGGACACGCGGGGGTGGGGGGGCTGGGCCAGGTGCAGCACCCAATAGCGCTGGAACTTGCCCGTGCCGCGCACGCAGGCCAGGCCAAACTCGGTGAAGGCGGGCCACATCAGGTTCTCGCAGTGCACGGGGCTGGCGATCCAGACGGCAAGGGCCTCGTCAAGGGTCTCGGGGCCGCCGGCCAGGTTTTCGCCGGCCACCTGCATGGCATAGCCGGACTCCCGCAGGCGCGCACGCAGCGAGGTGGACGCCTGCCCGACGTGGTCAATGCGGTCGCGCGCGGCGAGCTCCTGGGCGTAGCGCAAGGCCGAGGCCTCCAGCAGCGGGTTGACCTGGAGCGCCGAGGCGGCCGCAAAGCCACGCTCGCCGCAGCGCTGGGCCTGCTGGCGCAGGCCGTTGATGGCGGCCTGGGTGACCTCGGGCGCAGGGTGGCAGGCCCAAGCCGGCATGAGCAGCTGGGAAGCGGCACACACGCCAACAAGGCTGGAACGCAGGGCACGAGAGGGCTTCACGGGACGGCGCACGAGGGGCTGGGGCAGGGCCCGCAGGTGGCTGAGAATGCGGAGGAAGTCACATTCTCAGCGAGCAAGCCGGCGCGGCATCCCCCACATGCGTGTGGCGCCAGACTGGCTGGAGCCGGGCGAACCGGCGAGCACATAGGGGTGGGCACGGTTGGCGGGTTTGCGAGGCCGCCCCGCATGCCGCTGGCGCCGCCAGCAAGACCCCACTGGCCACACATCAGCTGCGGCAGAGATACAACAGTTGCGCAAATGAGGGGGGCCAGATTGCCGCCACACGGGCGTTGTCCAAAGCGCTGAAACCTCGCCCATTTCCCAGGGAGGTGCACTGCTTTGGTGCAAAAATCCCCTCAACCGCTCCAAAGTAATCAGGGGTTACCCCAAGTTGGCGCGTAAATCAGGCACCCTACATTCACGTCACTCGAGGTCCGCGCCAGCCACCAGCCGGCACGTGACCAGGCGGGGTGAGGAGACAAAACCATTGAGCAGTTCGGTCAGCACATCCCGGCTGACATTGAATGCCAAGCAGGCGCCAGACGTGAGTCTGGCGCCTTTTCTTTTTGCCCAATGCACTTCTGATGCTTGAGTTTCTGTTCCCAGCGCTGGCGTCGCTGCTGGCGGGCTTCATTGACGCCGTCGCGGGCGGGGGCGGCCTGGTGCTGCTGCCGGCGCTGTTCAGTGCCTTCCCGGGCGCCGCCCCGGCCACGCTGATGGGCACCAACAAAGGCGCGTCCGTCTGGGGCACGGCCTGGGCGACGGGCCAGTACCTGCAACGTGTGCAACTGGATTGGCGAGCCCTGGCGCCCGCTGCCGTGCTGAGCCTGGCCGGCAGTTTCCTGGGCGCGTGGCTGCTTACGCTGACCAGCCCGGACGGGCTGCGCAAGGCCCTGCCCTGGCTGCTGACGGGAGTGCTGGTCTACACCCTGGCCCGCAAGGACCTCGGGCGGGCCCATGTGCCGCGCTTTGCAGGCCGGGCTGAGCAGCTGGCCATGGCCGGCATTGCCGGCGTGGTGGGCTTTTACGACGGCTTCTTCGGGCCGGGCACCGGCAGCTTCTTCGTCTTCCTGTTCGTGCGCGTGTTGGGCTACGACTTCCTGCATGCCTCGGCCGCTGCCAAGCTGATGAACCTGGCCAGCAATGTGGCGGCGATCAGCCTCTTTGCGGCCAAAGGACACGTCTGGTGGCCGCTGGCCGGCGTGATGGCGGTGACCAATGTGGCGGGCAGCTTGTTGGGCACGCGGCTGGCGCTCCAGCACGGCGCGGGCTTCGTTCGGGGCGTTTTCGTGCTGGTCGTCACGGCCCTGATCGTCAAAACTGCCTGGTCGGCCTACGGTGGCTGAGTACGATCAGCAGCCTAAGGAGAACCCCATGTCTGTCGATCCGCAACTCCGCACCCTGGACATCGAGATCCCCACCCAGCCCGAAGTGCTGGTGAAGCTCTCGTTGTTGATGGCGGCCGAGGACATCGATCTGCAAGCCATCTCGGCCCTGGTCGAGTCGGACATGGCCCTGGCCGCCGCCGTGATGAAGGCGGTGAACTCGTCGCTCTACGGCCTGCGCGGCCGGGTGCAGACGGTGCATCAGGCGCTGACCTATCTGGGCATGCGCGAGGTGGCGGCCATCACCTTCGAGATGGGCCTGCGCGCCGCTTTCCCGGCGGCGGCGGAGTTGGAACCCGTCTGGGGCCGGGCCGCCAAGCGCGGCCTGCTGATGGGCCGCATGGGCCAGATGCTGGGCATCGACCCCTGGGCAGCCCACTCGGCCGGCCTGTTCGAGGAATGCGGCAAGGCGGTGCTCTACCGCCATGCACCCCAGCACTACCCGGCCATGCTGCGCGCCGCTACGCGCGACGCCGAGCTGGTGGAACTGGAGCGCACGGCCTTTGGCGTCAGCCATGACGCCCTGGGCGCCGCGCTGTGCGAGAGCTGGGGCCTGGCCCCGGCGGCCGTGGCCAGCGTCAAGCACCACGTCGAGGTGCAGGCCTCAATGACCATGCCCGAGGCCATGCAACGTCGGGGCGTGTCTGCCGTCTCGATGATTGCCTGGGCCTTGATGAACCACGCCGATCAGCTCGAAGCCATTGCCGGCCAGATCGCGCCGCAGGCTCAGCTGGACGAGGGCCTGGTGCTGCGCGCGGCGCGCCGCGTCAGCGAGCAACTCCAGACAGCGCAGGAGCACGGGCGCTGAGCAAGCCCGTCATGCCAAGCCGCTGCAGCTGCTGAACGGCAGCCTCAAGGGACGGTTGCCCAGCGTCGGCCAAACCCAAGTCCGCACGCAGCCAGTCCGTCACAGCCTTCTCGTGGCCCGAGCCGCGCCGCGCGCCGGCCTTGGCGGCCAGGTCCAGGCAGCGCCGGGCACGCGGTTTGTCGCCCGCCATCACGGCCAGCTTGGCCGCCGCACGGTAGGCCATGGCACCTCCCACCCAATCCTGCTGACGGGCCCGCGCCAGCGCGCAGGCGATGTGATGCCGCGCGCCGCGCATGTCTCCCTGTTCGACAAAGATCTCGGCCAGCCACCCATGATTGAAAGAGCTGAACAGCCCGCCGCCGCGCGGCGCCAGCCATGCGATGGCGTCAAGGATCTGCTGCGGAGCCTCGGGCGCGCGCTCCAACATCCAGGCCGCATAGGCGCTGGCGGCGTGGCCCATGGCGCAGGTAAACATGCTGCGCACCTGGGTGCCCACGTGGTGCGAGATATCGGCCGCCTCGCGCGCCTCGGCCCAGCGCCCCTGCCAAAGCAGCACGGCCGAGCGCCAGCCCTGGATGCTGGCCTGCACGGCATGCCCGGGGTCGGCCACGGCGTCAAGCGCCTCGGCAAAGGCAGCGTGGGCGCCATCGAAGTTGCCTTGGTCGCCCAGCACGTAGGCTTTGCAACACAGCGAATAGGCTAGGCCCACGCGGTTGCGTGATTTGTCGGCACGCTCGCGCTGGCGCTCGATGGCGCGCTCGAACTGCGCCAGCGCCTCCGGGTAATGGGCCGCCGCGGCATGGATCTGCCCCACAGTGCCGGGCAACTGCGCGAGCAGCGCGCTGTCCTGGCAGGCCTCTGCCGAACTGACGGCGGCCTGCGCGTACCTCAGGGACTCACGCACCTCGCCCAAGGCATAGCCGACATAGGCCAGCCAGTAATCAGTGCGGGCGATCAAGCCGGTGTCCCCGAGGCCTTGGGCCAGCTCGGCGGCATGGCGCAGCACGCGCAGGTCGTCGCGCGAGGCGTCGAACACGCAGGCCATGCCCAGGCGCTGCGCGATGTTGACCCAGCGCCGCCGACGCTCGGGCGTGTCGGGCAGGAACTCCAGTGCCGCCAGCGCCGCCCGGAACTGGCGCTTGGCACGGTCCAGCGCCGAGCTGGCCAGGGCTTGATCGCCCGCCGCTTCGGCATGCTGGGCGGCCAGCGGCCACTCGTTGGCCGCCGCGTCGTGATAGGCGAGCAGCTCGTTGAGGTTGTCGGTTTCGCCCCCTCGGGCGCGCAGCTGGGCGGCGATGCGGCGATGCAGCTGCTGGCGCAGGTGCAGGCCGGTGGAGTCGTAGACCACGTCGCGGGTGATGCCGTGCTTGAAGCGCAGCGCACCGGGCTCGCGGTCGGGGAAGAGGAAGTCCTGCTCGGCCAGCGCCTGCACGCCGGGGTCACGCTCGCCGATGCCGGTGAGCGCGGTCAAGAGCCAGGTCGGCACGACGGTACCGATCACGGCGGCGATGCGCACCAGGTCGGCCTGCTCGGGCGGCAGGCGTTCGACGCGGGATTCGATCAAGGTCGCCAGCCAGGCCGCGCTGGGCTGCGCCTGACCGAGCCGCTCGCCGACCACGGCGGCCTCGGCGGCGGCGTGGCAAAGCTCTTCCAGGAACAGCGGGTTGCCGCCGGCGTGGCGCTGCACCTCGGCCGCGACAAAGGGGTCGGCCTGCGGCAGCAGCCGGCTCACGGTGACGGCGGCGGCGGGTTCGGGCAGCGGGGGCAGCTCGATCAGCTGGTCGGCGCCGCTGGTGGTGGGCAGCACATAGCTGCCAGGCAGCGCGGGCCGGCTCGCGGTCAGCAGCAGTACCGGCAGCCGGCGCCGGGCCGCATGGTCGCGCAGCTGGTGCAGCAGGCGCAGGCTGGCGTCGTCGGCCCACTGCAGGTCGTCGATGAAGAGCAGTTGCGCCGTTTCGGCAGCCAGCGCCATGAAGAGCGCCAGCAAGCGCTCGGCACGCTCCTCGGGCGGCGCCTGCAGCGCCAGCGCCAGCTCGGGCGGCCCGCCCACGTAGTGCTCCAGGCCGCGCAGCATCTGCAGCCAGGGCTGCAGCGGCTCAGCCACCAGATAGCTTTCGCAGTGGCCCCGGTGCACCTGGCAGGCGTGGTCAGACACACGCAGCAGGAACTCCTCGCAGAGCCGGGTCTTGCCCAGGCCCGCGCCCGCGCGCACGGCCACCCAGAAGGTGGCGCCCGCAAAGGCGCGCGAGAGCGCCTGGTCCAGCACGCTCAGCTCGGCGGCGCGCCCCTGCAGCGGTGTGAGGCCGCGGCGCTCACTGGCCTCGAAGCGGCGCGAAAGCGCCGACCGCCCCTTGACGAGGTAAACGCCAATCGGCGTCGCCCGCCCGCGCAGGTGCAGCTGACGGCGCGCCGAAGTCTCGAAGTAGTGGCTCTGCAGGCCCAAGGTCTCCTGGCTGACCAGGATCTCGTCGGCCCGTGCGTTCTCGGCCAGTCGGGCCGCGATGTTGGGGGCATTGCCGATCAGCTCGTAGCGGCCGCGCACGGCGTCGCCCTCACCCACGAAGACCACGCCGGCATGAATGCCGCTGTGCAGCGTCAGGCCCTTGAAGTGCTCGGGCAGCGGGCCCGGGGGGCGCAGACCACGCACCAGGGTGTGCAGCTCCAGCGCCGCCTCGGTGGCGCGGCGGCCATCGTCCTCGCGCACCTCGGGATAGCCAAAGATGGCGAGCATGCCGTCGCCCTGGATGCGCGCCACCGCGCCGCCATGACGCGGCACCACCTGCTCGTACAGCGTTGAAAGCTGGGCCAGCAGGTCGGCATAGTGCTCGGCCTCCATCCACTCGGCCAGGCCCGTCGAACCACTGAGGTCGACGAAGAGCATAGTGATGAGGCGGCGCTGACCACGCGCGGCAGTGGAAGAAGACGTGTCGGGCATCAGCGCAAAGGTTGAGCGCTTCATCCTAGGGCCGCGCCGCCTCCAAGAACGCGGCGCACGCCCGACCTAGATCAAGTCAGCGTTGAAAAATCCGTGTCTGCCGTGATTCGATGCGCCGCTGGGGGCAGGTCTTCCTCTCGCAGCCCCAGGTAGATCGGGTTGCCATTGCGGCGGTGGATGTTGATCTTGGCGTTGTAGACGCGGTGAGGCAGGCCGTGCTTGTCGGCGATGGTGAACTCGCTGATGCCCCAAAGCCCGCGCTGGTCACGCCGGCCGGTTAAGTAACAGGCGATCTCCTCAACCTCGGAGCCGGCCAGGTTGAGCCCATTGAGCCGGCGCAGCGGCGCGCGCGCGCGGTCCACGAAGTCCAGGCTGTCGATGCGCTCCTCTTCGCCTGTCACGTCGTCACGCATCACGGTGTCGAACTTGCCCACCAGGATCTGCCCGGGCAAGGCCTTGTCGATCATGCGCGCCAACTCGATGGTGACCTGGCCAACCAAGTAGCTGAACGAGGTCGGGTTGAGGCCTTCGGATTGGTAGAACTCGTAGTGCGAGCCCACGTGGAAGCAGGCGCGCAGACGCGGCACGGCGCGCGGCTCGGCCGAGCGCTCGCGCGCCAGCGCGTTGTCGGCCAGGATCAGCTGCATCAGCTGGTAGAGCTCGATGTTGGCTTCGAGGCCCCGCATGCGGTTCCAGATGTAGAAGCCGTCGCCCGTGGTCGTGCGCGCAAAGTTGATGTTGATCTCGCGGTCCAGCAGGCGCGCATAGGCGGCGTTCACCGAGCAGGACAGGCTGTTGAGCTGCACCACCTGCTGCAGCGGCGTGAGCAGCGAGAAGCCGACGGCATCAAATAGGATGACGGCCCGGTCCTCGACCAGGCGGATGCCGTAGCGCGCCACGATGGCGGCGATCAGCTGCAGTCCGAGCCCATGCTCGGGCGAAAACGGCAGCTCGACGGTGCGTGGCGTCACCCCGAGGGCCTCGGCCACGGCGGTGAACTGGGCCTCGTCGAGCGGATCGTTGGTGGAGAGCAGCTTGTCCAGCAGGCGCGTGCGGCGGATCACCTCGCCCGGAGGCTGGATGCCGTCACCCTGCGCAAACTCGGTCAGCAGGGGGTGCGGCGCCACCAGCACGCGCAGGCCCCGGGCAATGGGCATCCAGGCGTAGATGAGGTTGTCGCCCAGGTTCCAGAGGCCATAGAGGATCTGGTCGAGCAGCATGATGTGCTCGCGCCAGACCGCTTCGCCCACGCCGCTGGGTTGCGGGTAGGCCATGAATCCATCCAGCCAGGATCGGCGCTTGCGGGATTCGTTGGCGCGCTGCTGTCTCACGAGGGGGCTCCAAAGGACTGCGGCGATTGTCAGCCAGCCGCAACCGCCGGGGAGCGAGTTTCAGGGCCCCGTTCAGGGCTGTCCAGACCCGGCTGGCGGCGGGCTGGCGAGGTGCCTGGCCAGGAAGCGCTCGACGCGGCCCCAGAAGTCTTCATTGGTTTTGAGGTTGAACCACCCATGACCCTCGTCGGGGTAGTCGACCCATTCGAGCGCCTGGTCGGGGCGCAGCGCCGCCTTCATGGCCTGGCCATGCTTGATGGGCACGCGCGGGTCGCGTCCGCCATAGGCCATCAGCAGCGGCATGCGGATCTCGGCAGCGCGCCGCAGCGGCGAGGTGGCGGCAAACTGCGCCGCATCGGCCACGGGGTCTCCGATCAAGCGCTTCATGCCGTGGCGTTTGGTGGTGTCGCTGACGTCGCTCCAGTGGATGCTGAACAGCAGGTCGATGTCACTGACGCCGACCCAGTTGACCGCGCAGCGGAACAGGTCGCCTTGCTTGACGGCGGCCATCAGCGCCGCATAACCCCCATAGCTGGCGCCCGCGATGCAGGCGCGCGTGGGGTCGGCCCAGCCCTGGCGCACGGCCCAGGCCAGGGTGTCGGCCAGATCGTCCTGCATGCGCAGACCCCATTGCTTCCAGCCCGCACGGTAGAGCTGGCCGCCAAAGCCGCGGCTGCCACGGAATTCAGGCTCCAGCACCAGATAGCCGCGGCTGGCCAGGAACTGGGCGGTGGGCTCCCAGGACCACTGCGTGCCCCGCACAAACGGGCCACCGTGCACCAGCACGACGGTCGGGCTGCGCTTGGGGTCACCGCTCGCCGGCTGGGTCACGAGCACGGGGATCTCCAGCCCGTCCCGCGCCTTGAAGCGGTGGTAGTCGCGCTGGCCCATGGCTGCCACCGGCAGGTCGGGCCGTTGGCCCGCGAGCACCTGCAGCTGACTTGTGGCCGTGCGGTAAAGCAGGTAGACAGGCGGCCGCTGGTCGGAGAGCGCGGTCACGATCAAGTGGCTGGCATGGAGGCAGCGCTGGCATTCGATGCGATTGGCCGTGCCGGGCAGCTTGGCGTCGATGTCGGCCTGCCAGGCCTTCAGCGTGGGATGGAACCAGGTGGTGGCGGGCGCATCGGTCTCGTAGTGCACGCCGAGCAAGGCGCCGGCCGCACGGTCAAACACCAAGCGGCCCGAGACGTCGTAGCCCGGCGCGTGGACCAAGGGCTCGGCCTCGGCGCGCAGCGTCTCGGCATCGATGCGGAACAGCGCGCTATAGCCACGGTGGCCGTGCACGCTGAAAGCCAGCCCCCCAGGACCGAACCAGACCGGCGAGACCTGCTTGCCGTCCTCGGCATCGCCCTCGTACGCGGGCTGCCAACGCCCGTCGGCCGTGCGCAGATAGCCCTTGACGCGCCCCGCCTGCTCTGCCTCGACGAGGCGCGGCTGGCCGTCCTGATCGAGCACCCAACGCCGGACGTAGTCGGGCCTTTGTGTCGCGGCGATTGTGGCCTCTATCATGGCCGGTTCGCTCGTGAAAACTGCCATGTCGTCCCCTGTCTCCCGGCCTCCTGAATCCGCCTTCTTCCGCGTTCGCGGCGCCCGCACCCACAACCTCAAGAACATCGACGTTGACCTGCCGCGCCATGCGCTGGTGGTGATCACGGGGCTGTCGGGTTCGGGCAAGTCGTCCCTCGCGTTTGACACGCTGTATGCCGAGGGCCAGCGTCGTTATGTGGAGAGCCTGTCCAGCTACGCGCGGCAGTTCCTGCAGTTGATGGACAAGCCCGATGTGGACGTGATCGAAGGGCTGG
>CALMQC010000323.1 GCA_937871895.1 uncultured Roseateles sp.
GTGCGGGCCTCAGGCTCGCGGCGCGACGCCACGCGCGCGCCTGCCTGGCCCGCCCGCCCGGCCAGGTGGCCCTGCTGCTGCCCGACGGGCAGTGGTGGCACGGTCTGTGGCAAGTGGGCCTCGCGCTGGGCGACCGGACGCTAGCCCGCGACGCGCTGCACGAAGGGCGACGCTGGGTGCAAGCCACGCGCACGCTGCACGTGCCTGCGCCCTTTCAGGCCAGCTTCTGCGACGCCATCCCCGAGCACCAGGCCTTGCTGGCCGCTGCCCCTTGAACTTGGGGGCGGCGTCACAAACCGCGTGACGCCGGTGTGACGCTGTGCTGCCTAGAGTCCAGCGCATTGGGGCCCCTGGGCCCCTTGCCAGGAGACTCCACATGACCTCGTCGCTCCAACCCGCCCTCAAGCCCATGCTGGGGCTGGCACTCAGCCTCAGCGTCGCGCTGCCCTGCGCCGCGCTCGCCACGGCACCCGCGCCCGCTGTGGTCACCAACCTCAGCCTGCGCGCCAACGCGTACCACGACAACCAGCGCTACGACAGCAGCGGCCAGCCCTTTGCCGCTCACGACCTCGTTGCATTTGATGTGACCGGTGACTCGCCGGCCGGCATCTATGCCTCCGAACAGCGCGCCGAGGCCAACGGCACTGTGACGGCCACCACCATCAGGCTCTACAGCCGCAGCTACACCTGGGCCCGCAGCTCCGCGCCGCTCTACTCGGCCTTTGCGGACTCGGCCGCGCGCGCCTCAGTCACCACGCCCTTCCTCATCAGCGGTGGTGGTACCGCAGGCACCAAGGGCACCCTGATCGCGCATCTGCATGTAAGCGGCAATGTCGAAGTCGGGCAAAGCCTCTACGACCCGGTGACCAGCGCTGACGCCCACGGCAAGGCCGAGATGTACTTCTGGGCCACAGGGCTCAATGCCACCGGCTGCACCACCTACGCCGACGCCGGCTGCTGGACGATCAACCGCGACTACACCGGCGACCACGTCAACACAAACAACCCCAACCGCACCTGGGAGCTGCGCATCCCCTTCACCTTCGGCGACTGGAGCCAGTTCAATCTTCAGATGTGGGCCACCAGCAAGTCCATGGTGACGGCCAATGGCAACGGGGGCTGGATCGCGCACTACGCAATGACGGACTACAACCACACGCTGGCGTGGGACGGCATCGCCGGCGTGTTGGACGCGCAAGGCCAAGCGGTCACCGGCTGGAGCGTGCAGTCCGCCCCCGGGGTGGACCTGTTGGCCTCCGCCGTGCCCGAACCCGGCGCCTGGATGCTGTGGAGCGGCGGCCTGCTGGCCGGCGCCTGGATGCGGCGCCGCAGCGCCTCACTCACTCGTCGCGGCCTTCCGCCCAGCGCGACACGCGGCGCTTGATCTCGTCCTGCAGCTTGCGCAGCTCGGGCTGCGTACCGACCTTGTAGCTGTCCCATTCCGGCGTGCGCGCAGCGCGCCGCGCGAGCTTGGCGTGCAGGGCGCCATCGACCACACTGAGCTGCAGCACCGGCTGGCCGCCGAAGGTGAAGCCGTCATTGCGCTCAGCCAACGAGCGCAAGTCGCGCACCAAGCGCTTGAGGCTCAAGAGCGCGTTGTCGGCATTGAAGGGCGGCGGGGCAAAGCCAAAGTCGTCGGCCATGACGCAACCATAGCAGCGCTTGACCAGGGCCGAGCGCCGGGCCGCCCCAAGCCGGCCCGCCTGAGGCTGCCTGCGGCTCAATGCCGCAAGTAGCCTCGTCCCCTCGGGGGACCGACCAGGCTAGCCCGC
>CALMQC010000324.1 GCA_937871895.1 uncultured Roseateles sp.
ATCGGCGCCCCGAGTGCCGCCATGTGCACACGCAGCTGGTGCTTGCGGCCGGTGCGCGGGCGCAGTTCGTAGCGGGCCCAGCCGCCGCTCAAGGCTTCAAGCCGCTGCACCAGCGTCTCGGCATTGGGTTCGCCCGGCACCACCTGCATCTGCATGAAGGCCTCGCCGGCCGGCTCGATCAGGCGGTGCCGCAGCAGGCGCGGCTGGTCGTAGCCCTCGGCGTCGGGCGCGATGGCCTCGTAAGTCTTGGCGATGGCGTGGTCACGAAAGAGCGCTTGGTAGGCCCCCCGTTCACTGGCGCGCACGCTGAAGAGCACCAGCCCGGCCGTCTCGCGGTCCAGACGGTGCAGCGGGCTCAACTCAGCCAGGCCGGTGGCGCGGCGCAGGCGTGTGAGCAGGGTCTGCTGCACGTAGCGGCCTCCCGGCGTGACGGGCAGGAAGTGCGGTTTGTCGGCGACCAGCAGGTGCTCGTCCTGGAAGACGATCTCCGCCTCGAAGGGCAGCACAGGCTCGGTCGCCAATTGCCGCCAGTAGTAGACGCGGCGCAGCGCGACGTAGGGGCTGCCCGGCGGCAGCGCGCAGCCGGCCCCGTCAACCACATCGCCCTGCGCCATGCGGGCGGGCCAGTCGTCCACCAGGGGCAGGCGTTCGGCCAGGAAGTCCGCCAAGCGCAGCCAGGCGCCGTGCGGGCAGTGCACGGCGCTGGCGCTGACGCCGTCGCGCAATGGCAAGGCCGGCTTGGGCGGGCGGGCCATCAGTCGATGCGGGGGCCGCCCTTGGCGCGTTCGTCGAGGTAGGCCTGCAGGCGTTTGAGCGCGGCGGCATCGGCGCCGCCCTCGCGCCAGGCGCTGACCCAGGGGGCGCGCAGGCCTTCGCGGGCGATCTCGCGCACGGCGGCATCAATGGCTTCGATGGCGGCGCGGCCACCGGCATTGCGGGTGCAGGCCACCATCACGTCGAACGGGGTCTGGTGCTCAACGAAGGCCAGGCTGGTAACACCATCCGCCGCATCGCGCCCGCCCAGAAAGCGCCGCACGATGCTGCCGTACTCGATGGTCATGTCGATGCGGCCGCCGCGCACCAGCTCCAGCAGGCGTCGGCTTTGCCGGCTGTCCAGTTGCACGCGCGGCACCTCATGCAGCGCCAGCAGGGCGTCGATGGCGGGGTTGAAGCTGCGCCCCACCGCCACCTGCACGCGCAGGCCGCTCTGGTTCAGCAGCTCGGCCAGGCTGGGGCGCTGGCCCTCGGGGCTGATCCGCGCGGCCAGGTCGGCGCGCAGCACCAGCCGGAACTCCTCGCCCGCCAGCACCGGAAAGAGAGGCGTGAAGTACAGCCACTGCAGGCGCTGCGGCGTGCGCTTGATCTGCGTGGCGCAGAAGGTTTCGCCCTGCCGCGCCTGCTGCTCGACGCGACTGGCATTGGCCTCGACGAACTCGACGCGATACCCCGGCAGGCGGCCCAGCAGCTGGCGCAGGTAGCGGCCCACCGATCCGGTGTCCAGCTCCTCCGGCGTGGCGGGCGGGCGGCCATTGACGAAGTTGAAGTGCGGCGGCGACTCCTGCACCATCCAGCGCAGGGCCTGGGCCGGCTCAGCGCGCGCCGGCGCGCTCAGCAGCAGACTCAATAATAGCAAGGCCGACAGCGGCAGCAGCCACCAGCGCTGCCGGTAGAGCACCTCAGTCGCCCTCCACCCACTCGATGCGCGCACCCAGCTCGCAGATGTGCTCGACGAAGTTCGGGTGCGCGCGGCGGATGGGCGTGGCGTTCTTGATCACGCTTCGACCCGGAATGCTGGCCGCCACCATCAGGAGCGCGATGGCCACGCGGATGATGTAGGGGCTCTCGACCTCGGCCGGGGAAAGCGGCTTGCCGCCAAAGGTGATCATGCGGTGCGGGTCAGAGAGAAACGCGTGGCCGCCGAACTTGGCCAGCTCGCTGGTCCAGCCCATCGCGCCGTCGTAGATCTTGTTCCAGAACATCACGCTGCCTTCGGCCTTGATGCCGAGCGCGACGAAGATGGGCAGCAGGTCCACCGGCACATAGGGCCAGGGCGCGGCTTCCACCTTCTGCAGGATGTTGCGGGTGAAGGGCTCCTTGACCTTGAGCGGGCCGTTCGTCACGCAGCGGCTCCAGCCGTCTTCGTGGCGGATCTCGACGCCGAACTTGGCAAAGGTACGGTCCAGCAGCGGGAACATCTCCGGTGCGCCGTTCTTGACGCGCACATCGCCCCCGGTGATGGCCCCAAGTGCCAGGAAGGTGACGATCTCGTGGAAGTCTTCGGTGAAGCTGTAGTCGGCACCGCCAAGCTGGTCCACGCCGGTGATGCGCAGCTTGGACGTGCCATGCCCTTCAATCTGGGCGCCCAGCAGGGACATGAAGTTGCAGAACTCCTGCACATGCGGCTCGCTGGCCGCATTGGTCAGCGTCGAGACACCCTCGGCCAGCGCCGCACAGAGCACAAAGTTCTCTGTCGTGGTGACGCTGGCGTAATCGGTCCAGTGGTCGTTGGCCTTCAGACGGCCGGTCAGGCCGTCGCTCAGTTTTTGGCGGTTGACCTTGAGCACCAGACCATCCGGCAGCCGCTCCACGTCGGCGCCAAAGCGCTGGAAGACCTCCACATGCGGATCGATCTCGCGCGCCCCGAGCGTGCAGCCCTTGACGTCGTCCTCGATGCGCGCCGCGCCGAAGCGCGCCATCAGGCCCGGCACCAGCATGATGGACGAGCGCATCTCCTCGGGCAGGCGGTCCACCGCCGCGTCGAAGTGGGTGTGCTGGTGGTGGACGTCGAGGATGCCGGTCTTGAAGTCGATGCTGACCTCGGAGCCCAGCTTCCTGAAGACCTCGACGATCTTCTTCACGTCGGTGATCTCGGGCACGCCGCGCAGCCGCACCGGCTCACGCGTCAGCAGCGTGGCGCAGAGGATGGGCAGGACGGCGTTCTTGTTGGCCGAGGGAATGACGCGGCCCGAGAGAGGCGTGCCGCCGTGAACGATCAGGTGGGACATGGTGCGGAGCTGGCAGAGAGGCCCGGATTGTCAGCGGTGATTGGCGCCCGAGCGGCAATCAGGGCTTCCCCCGACCGCCAGCACGAAAGGTGGCCCGGCGACCCCCTGCCTGGGTGTGGGCTGGAGGCGGCCTGCGCGATAGGCTGTGCGCACCAAATTCAAAGTCCGAAAGGCCGCCCATGAACCGCTCATTCATCGCCGCGCTGCTGTGCAGCGCCTCCCTGTCGGCTCTGGCCGCACCCGTGGTGCTTTCGGGCACGGTGCGGGACTTCCACGCCGATGGCGTCAATTTTGAGGGCGGCATCAGCGGCTTGGTCGGCGGCGCGGTCTCTTCCACTTTGTCTGGCGCGTCCCCCACGCTGACCGCCACGGGCGCCAGCTTCATCTCGAACAGCGGCGCCGGCGCCTTCGACAACTGGTACACCCGCCCCACGGACTCTGTCTCCTACAACATCGAGCTGAACGAGAGTTCGCCGGGCAGCGGCGTCTACACCTACAACAACAACAACTTCTTCCCCATCAACGGCCAGATCTATGGGGACGAAGGCTACGGCCAGAACTACCACTTCACCTACGCCATCCACGCCAGCTTTGGCTACACCAAGGGCTCGGGCCAGACCTTCACATTTGGCGGCGATGACGATGTCTGGGTCTACTTCGACAAGCTGCTGGGCATCGACCTGGGTGGCGTGCATGGCTTCGCGTCGAGCACGGTCAATCTGGACGATCTGTTCAACGCCGCCGGAGGCCGCGATTCGGGCAACTATGCCTTCGACTTCTTCTTTGCCGAGCGCCACACCTCGGGCTCCAACCTGACCATCAGCACCTCGCTGCTGCTGCGCGACAACCCCGGCCAGTCCGTCCCCGAGCCGGGCTCGCTGGCTCTGGCTGGCCTGGCTCTGATGGCGGGCCTGCGCACGCGCCGCCGCCGCGCCTGAACGAAGTCGTGATCGCCGCGCTGCGGCGCGGCGTCACTTCACGCTGAAGCGCACCGTCGCCGAGGTACCCGGTGCGGGCAGCCCCGTCACGGTGGCCACCACCTTGGCCTTGGGGGCGAGGCTGAGCCCCGCAGCTTCCAGTCGCTGAGCCCCGGCAGGCTTGAGCGGCGCCTCCGAGGTCTGCGTACCCTGCAGCACCGTCAGCTTGCCGCTCAGCTTGCTGGCGTCCATGGGCTTGCCGTGGTCTGAGACGTAGAGCGACGCAGCGTCGCCAGGCTTGGGCGGCGGCACCAGCTCGAACTGCAAGTCATTCACCACCTGCAGGATGCCCCCGTGCTGGGGCTTGGCATCGCCGTGGGCGTGGGCGTTGCTGCTGACCAAAGCCAGGCTCAGGGCCAAGGTGTGGAGCAGGGTCTTCATGGCGGGTCCTTTCAGAAAACGTCGTCGGTGTCGTTGAGCAGTCGCTCGGTGGCGCGGCGCCCCAAGCGCAGGTAGAGCGCGGGCGTGAGCAGGGTGTCGAGCAGGGTCGAGCTGATCAGGCCGCCAAAGATCACCACCGCCACCGGGTGCAGGATCTCCTTGCCCGGCGCATCGGCAGCCCATAGCAGCGGCGTGAGGGCAAGGCCGGCCACCAGGGCCGTCATCAGCACGGGCGTGAGGCGCTCCAGCGAACCGCGCACCACCATCGCCGGGCCGAAGCTTTCGCCCTCGAAGCGGCACAGGTTGAGGTAGTGGCTGATCTTGAGGATGCCGTTGCGCGTGGCGATGCCCGCCAGCGTGATGAAGCCCACCATGGACGCGACCGACAGCGTCACTCCCGTGAGCCACATGGCGGCCACGCTGCCCACCAGGGCGAGCGGGATGTTGGCCATCACCAGCAGCACCAAAAGGCCCGAGCGGTAGCGCGTGTAGAGCACCGCAAACACGCCCACCAGCGACACCACCGAGAGCCCAGCGATCAGGCGCGTGGCCGACTGCTGGGCCTGGAACTGCCCCTCCAGGTTGACGAAGTAGCCCGGCGGCAGCGCCAGGCGCGCGACCTCCGCCTGCACGTCCTCCACCAGGTGGGCCATGTCCGAGCCATCGGTGTTGGCGTAGACGACGATGCGCCGCCGCCCGCTCTCGCGGCCAATCTGGTTGGGGCCGTCGGCCTGCTCGATCTGGGCGATGCTGGAGAGCGGCAGTCGCCCGGCCGGGGTGTCGATCAAGGTGCTTGAGAGCGCCTGCGGCGTGCGCGCGCCATCGGGCAGGCGCAGCACCAGGTCGTAGCGGCGCGGGCCGTCCACCAGTTGGGCGGCGTGCTGGCCGTCGGTCAGCAGTTGCAGCAGGCGCACGGCCTCGCCCGGGGCCAGCCCGGCCTGTGCGGCGCGGGCGTGGTCGATGCGCACCAGCAGCTGCGGGATCAGCACCTGCTTCTCAACGTTCAGGTCCACCAGGCCCGGCACGGTGGCCAGGCGCGCGCGCAGTTGCTCGGCCAGGCCGCGCAAGGCGTCGGTGTCGTCGCCAAAGATCTTGATGGCGATCTGGGCGCGCACGCCGGACAGCAAATGGTCCAGCCGGTGCGCAATGGGCTGGCCCACCGAGACCTGCACCGGCAGGCCCGCGAGGCGCGCGCGCAGGTCGGCCAGCACCACCTCGCGCGGGCGGTCGCTGCGGCGCAGTTGCACCTCGATCTCGCTGGAGTGCACGCCCTCGGCATGCTCGTCCAGCTCGGCGCGGCCGGTGCGGCGGCCCACGTGGCTGGCCTCGGGCACCTCGGCCAACAGGCGCTCGGCCTGGGCGCCGATGCGGCTGGACGTCGCCAGGGACGTGCCCGGCTGCATCAAGAGGCCCACCACCACCGAGCCCTCGTTGAAGGCCGGCAGGAAGGCGCGCGGCAGTGCCGCCACCGAGCCCGCCGCCACCAGCACCGCCGCCAGGGCCGTGCCGGCCAGCAGCGAGGTGTACTTGAAGGACCAATGCAGCAGGCGCTCGTCCCACTGCTTGAGCCGCTGCACGAGCGCGCTGTCGCCCCGGTCCAGCCGGCGCATCTTGGGCAGCAGCCACGCGGCCAGCGCCGGTGTCACCGTCATCGAGACGAGCATGGACGCCAGGATGGACACGATGTAGGCCACCCCCAGCGGCGTGAAGAGCCGCCCCTCGATGCCCGGCAGCGCAAAGAGCGGCACGAACACCAGAACCACCACCGTCGTGGCCACCACGATGCCCGAGCGCACCTCGACGCTGGCGCGGCGCACCACCTCCAGCGTGGGCAAGGGCGTGGCGCTCTCACGGTTCTGGCGCAGGCGGCGCAGGATGTTCTCCACGTCCACCACGGCGTCGTCCACCAGCTCGCCCACGGCAATGGCGAGACCGCCGAGCGTCATCACATTGATCGACAGCCCGAGCAGGTGAAAGACCAGCGCCGTGACCGCCAGCGAGAGCGGGATGGCGACCAGCGAGATCGCCGTGGTGCGGAGCGACAGCAAGAAGGCGAACAGCACCAGGGCCACCATCACCGCGCCGTCGCGCAGGGCCTCGGCCACATTACCGACGGCCGCCTGGATGAAGTCCGCCTGCCGGAACAGCACCTTGGGCTCGGCAATGCCGGCCGGCCGGCCGCGCGCCAGCTCTTGCAGCGCGGACTCAACCGCGCGTGTCACCTTCACCGTGTCGGCGCCCGGCTGCTTTTGCACGCTCAGCACCACGGCCGGTGCACCGCCATAGCCGGCGTCACCACGCTTGGGGGCGGCTGCGTAGGCCACGTGCGCCACTTGCTCCAGGCGCACGGCGCGCCCGTCCTTCCAGGCCACGGCCAGGGCCTGCATGTCCTCGACCCGCGTGCTGCGGCTCAGGTGCCGCACCAGGATCTCGCGCTCGTGCTGGTCCACAAAGCCGCCGCCGGCATTGCTGGCGTAGCCGCGCAGGGCGGCTTCGAGCTGGCTGAGCGTGACGCCGGCTTGCGCCAGGCGCTGCGAGTCGGGCTCGACGCGGAGCTGACGCACTTCGCCGCCAATGGGGATCACCTGGGCCACACCGGCGATGGACAGCAGGCGCGGCCGCAACACAAAGTCGGCGTACCCACGCGCCTCCATGCCGGTCGCGCTGGACTTCGCATCCAGCGGCACCGCCAGCAGCATCACCTCACCCATGATGGACGACACCGGCCCCATGGCCGGCAGCACGCCGGGTGGCAACTGCTCGCGCGCGAGCTGCAGGCGCTCGGCCACCAGCTGGCGGTTGCGATAGAGGTCCGTGCCCCAGTCGAACTCGGCCGTCAGCACCGACAGGCCCACGCCCGAGGTCGAGCGCACGCGGGTCACGCCGGGCATGCCGCCAAGCAGCGACTCCAGCGGCACGCTGATGAGCTGCTCCACCTCCTCCGGCGCCATGCCGCCGGCCTCGGTCAGCACGGTGACGATGGGTTTGTTCAGGTCCGGCAGCACGTCCACCGGCGTGCGGCTGGCCGTGTAGACGCCCAGGCCCAGCAAGAGCGCCGCGCCCAGCAGCACGAAGAGCCGGTTCTGCAGCGCGAGGCGGACGATGGTGTTGAACATCGTGCTTCCCTCAGCGGAACTGCGACAACAGCGCCGCGCCCTGCACCACCACGCGCTGATCAGCGGCCAAGCCCTGGGTGACGAGCACGGTGCTGGCGTCGAGCGGCTGCGCCTGCACCGGCTGGGGCACAAAGCGCTCAGCCGCCAGCTTGAGCCACACCTGCGGCTCGTTGGCGCTGCTCCGCGTGAGCGCAGCAGCGGGCAGCACCACGCCCTTGCGCGATTGCGGCAGGGCGACGATGACCTGCACCGGCTGGCCGATGGCCACCGGCAGTGCGGCCTGGCCCTTCGCGGGCCCGGCCCGGAAGTGCAGCGTGAGCAGCCCATCGCGCAACGCGCGCGCGCTGCCCAGGAACTGCAGCTGCGCCTCGGGCACGCCCACAAGCTGGGCGGTGCTGCGCGGCTGGAGCTGCGCAGCCAGGGTCGCGTCGGCAGTACTGGCCTCGATCAACACGCGCGCCGGGTCCACGATCTCGAAGACCAGCTCGCGCGGCTCCACCACCTGGCCGGCCACGGCGTTGCTGCTGGCCACCAGGCCGCTGAGCGGCGCGCGCAGCGCCTCACGCGCACCCACGCTGGGGGCCACGGCTTGCTCGCGCGCCGTGAGGCTGGCGAGCTCGGCACGCGCTGCATCAATCTCTTTGCGCGGCACGGTGCCTTCCAGGCTCTCCAGCCGTGCCAGGCGCTGAGCGGCGAGCTGGCGCTGGCTGCGCAGCTCGGCGAGCTGGGCCTGCTGGTTGGCGGCCTCGACGGGGTTGGCGCCGTAGGCCACATAGG
>CALMQC010000325.1 GCA_937871895.1 uncultured Roseateles sp.
GGCAACGAGATTGGCGGGGCCCTGGCGGCCTATGCCAAGGGCTCGGCCGGCAGCACCCGCAGCCACCCGCAAAGCCTGGAAACCCTGCTGGAAGATCGCCGAGCGCTGGGCCTGGTCCGCTACCTGCGCCGTATAGAGCCCGACCCCTTCACCGGCCGCGCTGACTGGGGCCTGATTCGCGCTGCCGACGGCGGCGTGGCGGGGGTGTTCTCGCACAGCGACGCGCGGCCCTTTTTGCGAGTCCCGCGCAAGCTGCCCCATGTGGACCTGCCCGTGGCCGAGCGCTATGCCGACTGGCAGTTCAAACCCCGGAACTAATCCTTCATGAACGACCTGGCCCCAAGCTCCCGCTACTGCCACTCGCCGCGCGGCTTCACCTTGCTGGAACTGCTGATCGTGCTGCTCATCATTGGCCTGCTCACCGGCATCGTGGCGCCGCGCTTCATGGCACAGATGAACCGCTCGGAGACCACGACCGCCAAGGCCCAGATCGACGCCCTGACCAAGGCGGTGCAGGCCTACCGCATCGACATGGGCCGCTACCCCGGCAGCGAGGTCGGCCTCAAGGCCCTGGTGCAGCCCGTGCCCGACCCGCGCTGGCATGGCCCCTACCTGAACGGCGCCACCAACAGCGAGATCCCGCTCGACCCCTGGGGCGGCGCCTACATCTACCGCAGCCCCGGCGAGCAGGGGCGCGACTTCGACATCCTCAGCTACGGCCGTGACCGCCGCTCTGGTGGCAGCGGCGAGGACGCGGACATCCGCAACTGAGGCCGGTGAGGCTTTCGCGCATGCACTTCATCGCCCGTGCCCTGGACCCTGCCACGCGCAGCGTGGTCTCGGTACCACTGGAGGCCGTCAATGCCGATCAGGCGCGGGGCCTGGCCGAGAGCCGGGGTCTGCACGTCATTGAGCTGCAACCTGCCGCCGCGCCCAGGCGAGCGGCGGCAGGGCTGAGCGAGCGCGAGATCCAACTCTTCTGCCGCGAGCTCAGCTCCCTTCTGAAGGCTGGACTCTCGGTCGTCGAGGCCTTGGAGGCACTGGACGCCCAGCAGCAGCGGCAGGCCCAAGGCAGTGGCAGAGCCACCAGCTCGGGCTTGCATGCCGGCTTGCTGCAGCAACTGCGCGAGGGGGCGGCCCTCTCGGTGGCTTTGGCAGCCCTGCCCGGTGCCCCGGCCTTGCTCGTGGCCTCGGTGCAGGCCAGTGAGCGCACGAGCAACCTGGTCGAAGCGATGGACGCTTACCTCAAGTACGCCGAGCTGGTGCAGCGCCTACGCTCGCGCGTGCTCAGTGCAGCGCTGTATCCGAGCATCGTCATCAGCCTGGGGGCCTGCATCACGGTCTTTCTGCTCGCAGTGGTGGTGCCGCGCTTTGCCGCGCTCTATGCGCAGATGGGCCCTGCTGCGGGGGGCACCACGCGGGCCTTGTTGGCCCTGAGCAGCTGGCTCAAGGCCGCACCGTGGTTGGTGCCGCTGCTGGGCGTGCTGCTTGTGGGTGGCGTGGTGGCTCTGCTGCACCAGGGACGCTGGCGCGCTGTGCTTGCGTGGGTGGTAGAGGCGGTGCCCTACCTGCGCCGCCAGGCTCGGCAACTCGAGCTGACTCGCCTCTACGAAGCCCTGGCCATGCTCACGCGCGGCGGCTACAGCCTGTTTGAGTCGCTGGAGCTGTGCAAGTCCATCGCCACGCGCCCGGCGCAGCGCGCGCGCCTGGCTGACGCGCAGCGGCAGATTGCCGAGGGGCAGTCCGTGTCCACCGCCTTTGCGGCCGCCGACATCACCGATGCCGTCACCGAGCGCTTGCTCCGCGCGGGACAAAGCGGGGGGGACTTTGCGGCCGTGCTGCACGCCGTCAGCCAGCGCCATGCCGAGGCCTTTGAGACCTTTGTCGAGCGCGCCACACGGGTCGTCGAGCCGCTGCTGCTGCTGCTGGTCGCTATCCTCGTGGGCGGGCTGGTGGTGACGCTCTACATGCCCATTTTTGACATCGCCTCGTCTATTCGTTGAAGCCTTTCGCCGACCTGCCTGCCCCATGCCTTTGACTGCAGAACAAGCCCAGCACCTGGCCGACGCCCGACGGCGATGCCGCGACCTGGGTACGCCCGTGCTGGACGCGCTGACGGCCGAGCTCGGCACGGCAGACGCCATCACCTTGCTGGCCGCGTGCGGTGTGGAGTGCGTGACGGAGGCCGACCCAAACTGGCAGGTGACTGTCGCCCCGCCCGGCACTGCCGCCGTGCAGGTGCGCTGGCCCGACGGATGCATGGCCTGGCTGCTGGCTGACCCGCTGGAAGCACCGCCCACGGTGCCCGGCTCTGGCCCCTCGGGTTTTGCGGAGCCCTGCGCCACCACCGGCGCGCTGCTGCACGAGCTGGCGCTTGCGCACGCGGCGCCAGCGGCTTCTGCCGCCCCGGCGCCCTCCGCACCTCCGCCCGGCGCATCCATCGCGCTTGAACCCGAGCTGCACACCGGCAGTGCCGTCGAACTGGTGAGCCGCGCCATCCAGACCGCGCTGGCCGAGGGTGCGAGTGACATCCACTTCGAGTGCGACCGCCAGGGCCTCAGCGTCAAGTTGCGGCTCGACGGCGTGATGCGCCCCCTGCTGCGGCAAGACGGTGTCGAGCGCGCCGAGGCCGTGATCTCTCGCATCAAGGTGCTGGCCCAGCTCGACATCACCGAGCGCCGCCTGCCGCAGGACGGGCGCTTTCGGCACGAGCAACGTGGAGCGAACGTGGGGCGCGGTGTAGACCTGCGCGTCTCCATCATGCCCAGCGTGTTTGGTGAAGACGCCGTGCTGCGTTTGCTGGACAAGTCCCACCTGCGCGCCTCGAACGACGGCGTCACGCTCGAAGGCCTTGGCTTTGCCGGCGCGCAGATCGAGAGGCTGCGCCGCCTGGCCCACCAGCCCAATGGCATGGTGCTTGTCACCGGCCCCACGGGCAGCGGCAAGACCACCACCGTCTACGCGGCGCTGTCCGAGATCAACACCGGTATCGAGAAGATCATCACTATCGAAGACCCG
>CALMQC010000326.1 GCA_937871895.1 uncultured Roseateles sp.
GGAAGAGCCTGGCGCGCACGCCTTCGGCGATGCCCGGCCCTTGGTCTTCGACCTCGAACACGATGGCTGGCGGCTCCTCCACGTCCAGCACCCGCAGCCACACGGGCGTGCTGGCGGCTGAGTACTTGAGCGCGTTGCCGAGCAGATTGCGTACGGCGAGGCGCATCAGGCTCATGTCCATCAGCGCGGTGCGTGTGCTGCTCTGGCGTTCGATGCGGACGCGCGCGCGGGCCTCGCGCGCCAGGTCAGCCAGGCAGACGGCGATCAGGGTGTCGATGTCGGTGTCCTGCGCGGCAACGGACGCCGCGCCGGCCAGCGAGGTGGCCGCTGCCAAGGTGTTGTCCACGCCGCCCAGCACCTGGCTGATGACGGCCTCGGCCCGGGCCAGGCGTTCGCGCAGCACGGGGGCGGCCTGGCCTTCGAGGGCGGTGCTGGCGCTTTGCAGCGCGGCACTGGCACTGTTGAGCGGCAGGCGCACCTCGTGGGCCAGCACGTCGAGCATCTCGGAGCGCTCGTGCAGCAGGCGCCGCAGCTCTTCGGCATGGTGTTCGATCTCGGCGCGCAGGCTGCGTTCGCGTGTCAGTTCGCTCTGGCGGCGCAGGTCGTCGGTCACGTCCACCAGGGAGGCCAAGGCGCGCAGCGGCTGGTGCTGGGCGTCGTACTCGGTGGTGGCCGACATCAGCACGTCGCGCAATTGCCCATCAGCACAGCGCAGCTGCAAGGCCTGCTCGTTGCAGCCGCCGTCCTGCCACAGCAGCGGCAGCTGGCGCACGATCAGCGCGGCGGCGCTGTCGGCCGGCATGAAGGCGGCCAGTGGGCGGCCGATGACCTCGTCCCGCGTGTAGCCGAAGTGACGCAGCCAGAGGTCACTGACCGCTAGCAGGTGGCCATGGGTGTCGACCGAGTGGAGCAGGGCGGGCGTGGACTCGTAGAGCGCGCGCAGGCGCTGGCGGTGGCCTTCCAGCTCGGCCCACAGGCGGCGCTGGGGCGTGACGTCCTGGAAGCTGCCCACCAGGCGCACGGTTTGTGCGCCCGCCGGGGTGGGCTCGCGGTCGGCCTCGCCCTGGCAGCGCACCCAGATGCGGCGGCCGGTGGCGGTGATGAGGGGCAGCTCCAGGTCCCAGGCGTCGCCGCTGGCGATGGCCTGATCGAGCGCGGTCTGGATGGCGAGGCGGGCCTCGGGGGCGAAGCAGCCCAGGGCCTCGCGCTGGCTGGGGCGGTGGCCGGGCGGCAGGTCGTGCAGTCGGCAGGTCTCGTCGCTCCAGCTGATCTCGCCCGTGGCGAGCTCCCAGATCCAGCCGCCCACGCGCGCCATGCGGCCGACGCGGGCGAGCAGGGGGCTGGCGTCCGGCCGCTCGGGGCTGGGTGGGGTGGGCGCAGTGACTGGCATGCCAAGCGTCATTCTCCCGATGGCCCTGCCGCTCGGCGCGGCCGACGGGGCCGCAAGCGTGCATTCCTCGGCACGGCGTTCAGCCGCGCCCGAACCAGCCCTGGCGCAATCCGTTGCAGTGCGCCACGCTCCAGCGGTCCACCGGCAGGCGGTGCCAGCCGCCCAGCGGCACCTGCTGCCAGCGCGCCTCGGTCAGTCGGCAGGTCCAGCGCTGCTCGTCGTTCTTGCGGAAGACGACCTCATAAAAGGCCTCGCGGTGGCCCAGGCGTTCGGCTCCGGGGGTGTCGGGTGGCAACTGGCGCAGCGGTGGGCTGGGCCAGCGCTGCGGGCTGCTGCGGTCACCCTCGTTGTGGGCCAGCCAGAGCGTGCGCCAGGCGGTGCTGCCGTACTGGCAGCGCTCCAGCTGGCCACCGTCGGGGTGCTCGGCCAGGCGCCGACCGGTGATGGGCACGCTGGCGGGCAGGTCGCGGCACCAGTCGGACGAGGTCTCCTGCTGCAGGCGCTCGACCTCGATCTCCAGCCGCCAGGTGATGCGCTCGGCCTCGACCAGCTCGCCATGCGGGCGCAGCAGCCACAGCAGGGCGATCAGGCACAAGCACAGGAAAACGCCGAACTCGCGCCGGCGGCGACGTTTCTCGGCAGGGTTGTCACCAAACATGTGGGGTGCATTTTCCCAAGCAGCCGGCGGTATTCCCGGGGCTGAGGCGCTCGGCGTGTGGTGACAATGCCGCCATGAAGGTTTTCTACTGGTTGATGGCGCTCCTGATTCTCGGAACGTTCATCCCCTCGGCGTTCTACCTGGCCTTGTTCCTGTTCACCGGCGATGACCGGGCATTGGAGCGAGCGCGCAAGCTCTGGAACCTCTCGCGCGTCTTCACGCTGTTCGGCGTGAACATCCTGATCTGGGGCCACGTGCTGGTGGCAGCCTGGTCGCTGTTCCGCTGAACGTGGCCAGCGGGCCGGCCTCAGGTCGCGTCGAAGATTGGCCCCAGGGCCTCTTCCCACTGCTCCAGGTCGGTCCATTGCAGGTGCAGCCAGGCCATGGCAGCGGCGTGGTTGGCAGCCCAGTCGGCGTCCTCTGACAAGCCTTCGTGGCGGCGCATCAGCCACTCGGCAATCAGGCCGGCGGCAATGAGGGCGTGCACGTCGGGGTCCACATCCTTGGCGCCGAGCGCGCTGAAGTCGTGGTGCAGCCGCACGGCGGCCATCAAGAGCGGCGGCAGGTTCCAGACCCGCAGGACGAGGGCGCGGCCCACGGCGTGGTCGGTGCGGTGGTTGGCGTTCTCGGTGGCGATGAAGGGGCGGTCGATGCGGGCATTGGCCTCGACCATGGTGCTGGCATAGCCCTTCATGCTCTGCAGCAGCACGGGCATGCCGACGTGCAGGAAGAGCCCGAAGCCATGCGCCAGGTCGCGCGACATGCCCGGCAGTTGCTGGGCGATGAAGTCCATCGCCGCCGCGCGCTTGGCCGAACGCTCCCAGAAGCGCGCGAGCTGGCGGTTGTTGACCGGGATGGCGTTCTGCACCAGGAAGCGCGACAGCAGTTGCGCCGTCTCACGCAGTCCGAGGCGCGTCATGGCCTGGCCGACGGTGGAGCAGGGCGGGCCGACCGGCTTGTAGAGCGGGCCATTGGCCATGCGGATAAGGGCGGCCGACATGGCCACGTCCTGACTGGCAATGTGCGAGACGAGGTTCAGATCGGGCTCGGCCTGACCCATCGCCTGCTGCAGCTGGGCCAGCAGTTCAGGGCAGGGCGGGATCTGGACCTGACGGAGGTCACCCTTGGCGCGGCTGGTGTCCAGCTCGTTGCGGATGGCCTCGGTTTGACGGGGGGACGACATGAGAAAAATCTTAGGGCAGTGCCAAGTTTGCGCGCTGTCCAAAAGGGCTCGATGTGTACGATCCTTCACGCCCATGAAGCTGCGCGCCCTGATCGCTCGTATCGCCGTGCTGTGCATGCTGCCTGTGATGGCCTGGGCGGCCTATGACGCCACGCGCGTGCTGGATGTGGCGGCCTCGCGCAGCAACAAGGTGCTGGAGCAGGCGCGGGACTTGGTGGCTTTGATCGAACGCGCCGCGCGCCTGGACGAACCGGCGCGGCTGGTGGCGGTGAACCAGTTCTTCAATCAGCGCATCGCCTTTCACGAGGATGCCGAGACCTGGGGCGTGCCTGACTACTGGGCGTCGCCGCTGGAGTCGCTGGAGCGCCGTGCCGGCGACTGCGAGGACTACGCGATTGCCAAGTACTTTGCGCTGGCCGCCAGTGGCGTGCCGGTGAGCCGGCTGCGCATGGTCTATGTGCGGGCGCGGCTGGCAGGGCAGTCGCAGGCGCACATGGTGCTGGCCTACTACGCCGAGCCCAATGCCGAACCCGAGATCCTGGACAACCTGCGCCCCGAGGTGCTGCCGGCCTCGCGCCGGCCGGACCTGACGCCGGTGTTCAGTTTCAATACCGATGGCCTGTGGCAGGGTGTGGGGGCGCAGTCGCAAGGCGACCCGCTGGCCCGGCTCTCGCTGTGGCGTGACCTCGTCGCCAAAGTGCGTGCCGAGGGACTGTTTTGATGGAGAAGAGATCATGTCCTTGATGCGACAGGTGACCTGGCTGGTGTTGGGCGTGGCACTGGCAGCGCTGTTGGGTGCGCTGGGGGTCTCGACCCTGAGCGCGCGCAATCTTGTGCAAAGCCAGCTCCAGCTCAAGAACGCGGACAACGCGCAGACGCTGGCGCTGGCCTTGTCGCAGCAAGGCGGCGACGAGGCCTTGATCAAGCTGCTGGTGTCCGCACAGTTCGACACCGGCGCCTACGAGCGCCTGCGCTGGCTGGGCCCCGATGGCCAGGTGCGCTTCGAGCGCGGCGAGGGCGCGCGCGAGAGCCGTGCGCCGGCCTGGTTCCAGCAGCTCGTGCCCATCAGCGCGGCCGATGGCGTGGCCCAGGTCTCGAACGGCTGGCAGGCAGCCGGTGCCGTCGAGGTGCGCAGCCACTCGGCCTATGCGAGTGACG
>CALMQC010000327.1 GCA_937871895.1 uncultured Roseateles sp.
GTCTTCATGTTGTCTACAAGGACTTCCCACGCCGGCGCAACATCACCCTGCCGCCATTGATCGGGGACCGATCAATGGCGGAACCTTGATCGTCGACACTGCGCTGCAGCGACCAAGCACCTGGTTCCGAACCAGAGGAATGCGGACGGCGTGTCTACAAACGGACATTGGTGCGGTCAACGACGCTGACCACGGTCCCTGATGCAAGACGCGCGCTGAGGACTCCGTTCGTAGATCGGGCATTCGACGCTTGGCGTCCAGTGGCCCAACAGCATGATCGAGTACACCTCAGCGCAGGTCCAACCTCTTGCTCATCAACAGTTGCGCATCACGCTGCGCGCTGGATCAATCTTCCGCGACTTCGCTTTCTTGCCGACGCAAATTCTTCGCGTCTATGAAGGCACCTTGAAGCTTTCGCCCATACGTAGCGCAGCCCAGCACATTCGTGCGTTCTTGGCAGCGATGGCCACAACTGCTCGGCCGAAGCCTCTGCGTTCTTTGAGCTTGATCGCCCAGCGACTCACAGAGTCGGTGTGCGCAGCAGCCTTCATCAACAGCGAGCGCGCGCCCAATATGAACATGGTCCTGAGGTATGAGTCGCCCGCCTTCGTGATGCCGCCCAACCGCGCCTTTCCACCTGAGCTGTGCTGCCCTGGCACGAGACCCAGCCAGGCGCTGAACTGTCTCGAGCTCTTAAAGTCGCTGCCGTTGCCCACGGTGGCGACCAGTGCGGATGCCGTGGTCGGGCCAATGCCTGCCAGTTGCATGAGCAGCCGGGCACGTTCGTTCCCCTTGGCCGCCTGTTGAACGTGCCGGTCGTATTCCGCGACGCGCTCGTCAAGCTTGGACAGGTGGCTGAGCAGATCAGCGATGACGGTGTTGCACCAACCGGGCAGGTCTTCTAGCACCTGGTGTACGCCTTGGCGCATGGCCGCTGCCTTCTGGGGTAGGACGATGCCCAGCTCGCTGAGCAAGCCTCGCATCCGGTTGATCAGCGCGGTTCGCTCTTCGATGAATCCCTGACGCGCGCGGTGCACGAATAGCTCAGCCTGCTGATCGATTGTCTTGACGGGCACGAACCTCATGTTCGGTCGAGCCACGGCTTCGCAGATTGCCTGGGCATCGTTGGCGTCATTCTTGCCACGCTTGCCCGCCATGCGGTACGGTGCCACGAACTTGGGCGCCATCAGCCGGACGGTGTGGCCGAGCTTTTCGAACTCTCTTGCCCAGTAGTGAGCGCCAGAACAGGTCTCCATGCCGATCAAGCACGGCGGCAAGGACGCAACCAGCTCCAGCAGTTTGGCACGGCGGACTTCAGGCCGTCTCACCTCGACCAGGCCGCTCTTGCCGACGGCATGTACGGCGAAGACGTTCTTGGCCAAGTCAATTCCCACGGTGGCGATCGTCATGGTCATCTCCTTCGGTTCGGCGAACGCTGAGGTTCCCATACTGGCATCGTCAGCGCCGCGGGGCGCAGGCAACACTACGAACAGGGAAGTCCCTTGCATTCGTAGATGCCCCGCCGGGGAATGCCGCCGATAGCCGAGAAGCTGCGCGTGTGGG
>CALMQC010000328.1 GCA_937871895.1 uncultured Roseateles sp.
TGCCATTGCGCACGGCGCTGGCCAAGTCCAAGAACATGGTCTCGATCCGCGTGCTGCACTCCGTGGGCGTCAAGTACGCGCAGGAGTGGATCACCCGCTTCGGCTTCGAGGCCGAGAAGCATCCGGCCTACCTGACCATGGCACTGGGCGCCGGCTCGGTCACGCCCATGCAGATGGCGCAGGGCTACGCGGTATTCGCCAACGGTGGCTATCGCATCACGCCGCAACTCATTGCCCGCATCACCGACAGCAAGGGTCGCCAGCTCTATGAGGCGCCCCAGGCCGCGCCACCCAGCGAGGACCGCCGCGCCATCGAGCCGCGCAACGCCTTCATCATGTCGCAGCTCTTGCAGGAGGTGACGCGCAGCGGCACCGCCGCCCGCGCCCAGGCCACGCTCAAGCGCAGCGACATCTACGGCAAGACCGGCACCACCAACGACTCCATGGACGCTTGGTTTGCCGGCTACCAGAAGGACCTGGTGGCCGTGGTCTGGATCGGCTACGACCAACCGCGCAAGCTGGGCGACAAGGAAACCGGCGGCGGCCTGTCCCTGCCGGTTTGGATCGAGTTCATGGCCCAGGCGCTGAAGAACAAGCCTCAATCCGAACTGGAGCCGCCGGAGGGCGTGGTCCACATCGGCAACGAGTGGTTCTACGACGAATACTCGGGCAAGGACGGGGTGCGTGAGCTGACCGGCGATGAAGGCATCCCGAGCACCGTCAGCGAGGAAGAGAAGAAGTCGATCCTCGACATCTTCAAGCGCTGAAGCTCAGCGCCTGCCCGGCCTGCTCCGACGCCCGCTCCGACAGCAGCGCAAAGAACTCGACCCCGCTGCGGGTGTCACGCCAGCAGCCGTCGTCCGCCCACTTGAAGTGATAGCCGCCAGCGCGCGCCGCCAGCCAGATTTCATGCAGCGGTGGCTGCGTGTTCAGCACCAGCTTGGAGCCATTGGGCAGGCTGAGTTCCAGCATGCCGCCGGTGCGGCGCGCGTCGATATCAACGACATCGGCCTCCAGCAGCGCATCCGTCACCGCCTCCACACGCGCCAGCACGGCGGAGGCCTTGGCGTGGAAATCGGCATCGCTGAGCTGAGACATACTGGCTGGATGAAGTCAAAGATTCTTGCCAGTGTAGGTCTCGCACTGATGGCCCTGGCCGCACTGACGGCATGCGGCCAGAAGGGCCCGCTGGTGCTGCCCGAGGCGAGCACAGCGGCTTCCGCGCCCAAGCGGTGAATCACTGCTGAGCCAGGCTCGCTCGCTCAAGCGCCCAACCGGCCTTCCTCGACCGCGTGACAGGCCACCCGCCGGCCCGGCGCGGCCTGGCGCAGCACGGGCACTTCCGCACGGCAGCGTGGGCCGGCCAGCGTACAGCGCGGGTGGAAGGCGCAGCCACTGGGTGGCTGGATGGGGTTGGGCACCTCACCTTCGATCGGCTGCCGCGCCTGCGCACGCGGGTGCAGTTTCGGGATCGCGTCCAGCAGCAGCCGCGTGTAAGGGTGCAGGGGCGACTCGAAGAGGCTGGCCTTGTCCGCCCACTCCACCATGCGACCCAGGTACATCACGCCGATCTCGTCCGCCATGTGGCGCACCACGGCCAGGTTGTGGGAGATGAGCAGATAGGTCAAGCCGCGCGCCTGCTGCAGATCGCGCATCAGGTTCAGCACCTGGGCCTGCACCGACACATCCAGCGCCGAGGTGGGCTCGTCGCAAACCAGGAACTCCGGCGATGTGGCCAAGGCCCGCGCGATGGAGATGCGCTGGCGCTGCCCACCCGAGAACTGGTGCGGGAACTTCTGTCCGTCCTGCGCGCGCAGGCCGACCGACCCCAGCAATTCAGCGACCTTGGCGTCAATCGCATCGCGGCCATTGAGAAGTTGGTGCTCCAGCAGGGGTTCTGCCACCGTCTGCGCCACGCGCCAACGAGGGTTCAAGGAGGCGTAGGGGTCTTGGAAGATCATCTGCACGCGCCGCCGCCAGCCCTGCGCTTGCGACCCTGCCCCAAGCGCCGAGATGGCCTGGCCACCGATCTCGACCCGCCCCCGCGTGGGCGCGAGCAAGCCCACCAGCATGCGCGCCGCCGTGCTCTTGCCGCAGCCGGATTCGCCCACCAAGGCCAAGGTGCTGCCGCGCCGGATGCTGAAGTCCACGCCATCCACGGCCCGCACAAAGCGCTGGGGCGCCCCGGTCAGCTGGCGCTCAAGCCAGGGCGCCGACACATCGAAGGTCTTGCTCAGGTTGAGAGCCTGCACCAGCACGGCATCCGAAGGCGTGCTCACAACGGCTCCTCGTGTGCGGTCGAGATCGGATGCCAGCAGGCGCTGCGGGTGTGCGCCCCGTCCACCAACGCTGGGCGCTCCTGATGGCAGCGCTCGCTGGCACGGGGGCAACGTGGATGGAAGGCGCAACCCGCCGGGATGGCATCGAGCCGCGGCATGGCGCCGTCGATCTGGGCGAGGCGCGGCCGGGTCTGGTCGGTGTCGGGGATGGAGGCCATCAGCCCCGCCGTGTAGGGATGGCTGGGGCGGTGGATCACCTCGGCCACTGGGCCCATCTCCACGATGCGCCCGGCGTACATCACGGCCACACGGTCGCAGGTTTCTGCAATCACACCCATGTCGTGGGTGATCAGGAGCACCGCCGCGCCCTGCTCGCGGCACAGGCCCCGTAGCAGCGCCATGATCTGCGCCTGGGTCGACACGTCCAGGGCGGTGGTTGGCTCGTCCGCCACCACCAGCTTGGGCCCGGCCGCCAACGCGAGCGCAATCACCACCCGCTGCCGCATGCCGCCCGACAGCTGATGCGGGTACTGGCCCAGCCGAGCCTCGGCGGCCGGAATGCCGGTGGCCTGCAACAGCGACAGGGCACGAGCGCGGGCGGCCGCAGCGTCCAAGGGCAAATGGGTCCGGATCGTCTCCACCAACTGATCGCCAATCTTGATCAGCGGGTTCAGCGAGGTCAGTGGATCCTGGAACACCGCACCGATCTCGCGGCCGCGCACGCGGCGCCACTCGGCCTCGGGCAGGGTGTCGAGCCGACGCCCCAGCCAATGGATCTCGCCTGCGCTGACGCGGCCCGGTGGGTCGAGCAGGCCGATGAGGGCTGCGCCGGTGAGCGACTTGCCCGCCCCGGACTCGCCCACCACGCCCAGCACCTCGCCGGCCTGCACATCAAAGTTCAGCCCATCCAGCGCCCGCAGCGTGCCCCGTCGCGATGCGAAGTCCACGCACAGGCCGCGCACGCTCAGCAAGGGCTGGGGCGCAGCAGCGTCCGGGTTGTGGACTTGATCCGAAGGGTTCATAGCAACTTCGGGTTCAGCGCATCGCGCAGCCAATCGCCCAGCAGGTTCACGCTCAGGGCAATCAGCACGAGCATGAGCCCCGGCCAGATCGTGATCCACCACTCGCCGGAGAACAGAAAGTCGTTGCCCACCCGGATCAGCGTGCCCAGCGACGGGCTGGTGGGCGGCACGCCCACGCCCAGAAAGGACAGCGTCGCTTCGGTGAGGATGGCCGAGGCCACCTGGATGGTGGCCAGCACCAGCACCGGTCCGAGCACATTGGGCAACACGTGGCGCCGCATGATGCGCAGCGGACTGACGCCAATCAGGCGCGCGGCCTGCACATATTCGCGGTCCCGCTCAGCGAGGGTGCTGCCGCGCACCGTGCGCGCGTACTGAGCCCACTCCCTGAGCCCGATGGACAGGATCAAGACCGCAAAGGCCAGGCTGTCATGCCCGCCGCCCTGCGCGGCCAGAAGAGCCCGCCCCAAGCCGTCGATCAGCAAGGCAATCAGGATCGATGGAAAGGACAGCACCACGTCGCACAGCCGCATCAGCACCGCATCCACGCGTCCGCCCACATAGCCCGCCAACAAGCCGGCACTCACACCCACCACCATCGACAACAACACGGCCGCACACCCCACAGCGAGCGAGATGCGGGCGCCGTACATGATGGCCGACAGCAAGTCCCGCCCTTGGTCGTCCGTGCCCAACAGGTATTTCGCGCTGCCACCGTCCAGCCA
>CALMQC010000329.1 GCA_937871895.1 uncultured Roseateles sp.
TCGCCGTCGTGCAGGCACACCTTGTAGGTCTTGCGCGCCAGCCCTAGGATGCTGGTGGTCTTGGCGCCGCACTTCTCCTTGGCGGTGGCGTCGATGCCAGCGTCCACCTCCGCGATGGTCTTGGCGTTGCCAGGATCGCTTGGGTCCAGCAGCAGGCTGGCCCCGAAGGTGGGCTCATCCCCGTCGTTGACGGCCTTGGCCTCGAACAGCTTGGGGAATGCCAAGCGCACGTTTTGCAGCTTCAGTTTCATGTTGCACTTTCTTGAAGTAGTTCGGCCACTGGGCCATCACCATCGCAGTCGTCGCCTCGATTTCCGACGTCCGCTCCACCGATCCGCTATACCCCATCCGCGACGCGCGGACCAATGCGTCGCGGGCAGCCGGGGGCAGATGGTTCGAGACCACCTGCCGCCCGTAGTTCACAGCAGGCCCCCTGCCGTGTCGTCATCCTCGACCGCGGCGAACCCTGGGTCAGCAGGGGCCACCGGGGGCCTTGGATCGCTCTCAGGCGCGACGGAAATCTTGCCTGGGGGCTTGTCCACCAACTCCTTGAGCTTGGGCCACTGGCGCGGGCCCAGGACGGGCTCGCGGGTGGTGCCTTCCGCATCCACCCAGGGCTTGAGGCGGGCCTCGATCTGGGTGGGGCTCAGCAGCTTGAAGCTGTACATCTCGTCGACCTTGAGGCGGAAGGTCTTGCGCATCATCTCCTCGGCCTCGGCGCTCTTCCAGCGGCGTGCCCCCGCACGGCCCTGCACCAGCTTGAACCCGGGCACCTCCTGCTGCGCCAGCAGGCGGCGCTCGGTCTCCGCGCGCACCGCACCGGTCCACAGTTCGACGAGGCCCACTGCCTTCATCTGGGTGGCGAGGTTGTCGGTCGTCTGCTCCGCGATGGCCGCCTTCAGGGTGGGCGCCTGCATGGCGCCGAGGTCTTCAAAGGTAGCGCCGACGGCCTCCTGGACGACGCGTGACAGCTTTGGGCAGGTGGCCTTCGCCTTGCAGAACTTGCACTGCTCCTCGCCCGGCACCAGTTCGGTGTCCTCGTCGTAGACCTTGGTCTCGAAGATGTCGATGGCCTTGCGGCCGGCGGTCTTCGCGCGCTCGGCGAACTCCATCAGGTGCTCGGGCGTCGTGTCCCACTCGCTCAGGTGTTGGAGCCTGGGCTGGTGGATCACGATGCGTACGCGCTTGATGTCCGCCAGCAGCGACGCCTCGCCGTAGGCACCCAGCGCGTAGAGCATGGCCTGTGGGTTCTCCTCCGCGTCCACCCGCACACCGCGGCCGAACTTCAGGTCGTGCACCTGCACCTCGGTGTCGGTCGGCACCCGGTCGTCGATCACGATCACGTCGGCGGTGCCGAACTGATCCGGCACACCCAGGTAGTCGGACACGTCGACCCGCTGCTCGACCATCATCTCCAGGATGGGGTGGTAGGTCCCGTCCTGCTTGATCGAGCCGGCGATTGAGCGGATCGCGTCGATGTACACCTGCACGTCGGTGGCCATGTCCTCGGTGATCTCGACCATGGCGTCCTCGCTGTAGCCCCCGGGCACCAACTCCTTGGCGACGGGGTCGTAGTACATGCCGACGTGGTCGCCGGCCTGCGTGTTGGTCTGCAGCGCGGCAGCAGCCACCGCGTGCGCAGCGTTGCCCTCTTCGGCGTAGCTGCTGCTGCCGTCGCCAGGAACCTGGGACTCCAGCAGCACGCTCGCGGGGCACACCATCCAGCGGTGCGCGCTGGACGGTGAGAGGCGGGCGTGATCGGCCACGATCAGGCCGCCGCCTTGAGTTCCGCCACCACCGCGGGCCACTGCTCCGGGGTCAGGTCGGTGCCGACCTTGGCGCCGTGCTTGGCGAAGATGGCCACCACCTTGGCGCGGCCGTCGCTGGTCTTGGCCAGATTGCCTGCCAGGGTCTTGACGTCCAGGTAGGTCACCGTGGCCTCGGCCGCGGCTTCCGGCGCCTTGGAGGCCTGTTCCTGGCCCTGGGCGACGCCTTCCTGCTTGGCGGCCTTGTCGGCCTTGATGTTGGCGACGACCTGCTTCTCGACCGGCTCCACCTTGGTGCCAATGGCGCTTGCGCCCTTGACCTGCACGCCCATGGCGGCCAGCGCGGACATCGCGATGGCGGCCTCGGCGTAGGACCTGAAGGTCAACTTCATTTTGATCATGCTGTGCTCTCGGTTGGTTGAAAAAAAAACCCGGGACTGCCCCGGACCATGCCCGCTGCGACGGGCAAGGGCCGATGTGCGTCAGACCACGCCCCAGCCGCCAGGGGCCATGCGGGCGTTGAACTCGGCGGCGCGCTGGGCCTTTGCGGCGCGGTCTTCGGCGGCCCGAGCATCGGCGAGCCCGCAGGCGAGGTTCGCCGCGCTGAAGCAGGCGGGGGTGGACGTGCCGTCAGGGTTCATCACACCGTACTGCACCCCGTTGGGTGTCTCCTGACCGAAGACCACGTACGGGTAGCACGACCCGGCCGAGTGCTTCCGCACGCTGCTGCCGTCAGGCAGGTGTCCTTGGTAGCTCATGGTGTTCCCTTCAGCACGTCGGCGTGCATGGTGTTGATGTGTTCGATCATGCGGCCGCGGGCCTTGTTGCCCTCGCGCATGCCGTAGCCCCGGCCAACGCCAGGGCGGCCCTTGAGCACCTTCTCGAAGTCGGCCTTGGAGTACTTCGTCTTGGCCGCGAGGA
>CALMQC010000330.1 GCA_937871895.1 uncultured Roseateles sp.
ACCTTACCTACGTCGGCGCGCACCTGAGCTTTGTCGGCCAACTCAAGACCCGGGCCTGGGCAGAGGGCAACAACGGCAGCGGAGTGGGCACGGCCAGCAGCAACGCCGACGCGCGCTTCACCATCGAAAGCATGACCGCGGGCGCCGGCTACCAAAGCGGCAGCGGTGCCAGCTACGCCGTACCCAGCTCGCCCGTACCGGAGCCTCACACTTGGGAGCTGATGCTCGGCGGCGTCGCTGTGCTCGGCGCGTGGCGCCGGCGTCGCGGCCACGCCTGAGGCAACCGGTCAGTCCTTCGCGGCTGCTCTGCCCAACAGCGTCGGCCTACAGCTCGCCGCAGGTGTGCGGCGGCTGGCGCTGCCAGCGGCTGTCAGGGGGCAGCAACTTCAAGAGCGTCTGCAGCGTGGCCTGACCATCGCGGCCCTCGGACCAGTCCAGCGCCAGTTGGGCACGCAGCAGGCGCGGGTGCTGGGCGGGCAGCTCCTTGCTGCTGAGGTCTAGCACCTCGCGCAGCAGCGGTGCGGCCTCGGGGCCGCGGCCGAGCAGGCTCAGGCTGCAGCCCAGCCAACCCAGCGCGCGGGTGCGCTCCAGCGGCGGCAGACTCAGCGCCGCTTCCTCGGCCGTCAGCGCTTGCATCAGGGGCAGGGCGGCAGCGGCGTCGCCTCGGCGCAGCAGCAGTTCGCCTTGCAGACGGCGCAGGCGCAGCTGAAGCGGGCTCTTGGGCGGGATCTCGGCGGCTTGCAGGCCGGCTTGCGCCTGGCGCAGGGCCTCGGCGGCCTCGGCGTGTTGGCCGGCCGCCGCGTGGCTGAAGGCCAGCGCCTGGTGGATGAACGCCCGCTCGGTGGCGATCGCATCTGCCGGCAGTAGCGCCAGCGCCTGCTCGGCCAAGGCCACGGCGGCCTCCGGCCGGCCGGCATTGTTCTCGGCCTGCGCCGCGAGACGCAGCAGCAACGTGCGCTCGGTCGGCGCGCGGCTGGGTTGGTCCAGCGCGCGGAGCGTGGCCGACGCCTCGGCGTAGCGGCCCAGGTCTG
>CALMQC010000331.1 GCA_937871895.1 uncultured Roseateles sp.
TCTCCCAGATCACGGTTGCGACGTGATTGCTCTCCCCAAACAACTCATCCATCACCATCCGCGCCCGATGCACCTCGTTGTCGTCGAGCGTGATCCAGATCGAGCCGCGCTCGCTGAGCAACTCTCGCAGCAGCGTGAGGCGCGGCCACATCATGCACAGCCACTTGTCGTGCCTGAGCATGTCGTCGCCGTCCACGGGGTTGGTGGAGAGCCACTCGCGCATGATGGGCGAGTTGACGTTGTCGCTGTAGCACCAGCCTTCGTTGCCGGTGTTGTAGGGTGGGTCGATGAAGATCAGATCCACCTGGCCGGCGTAGCGCGGCAGCAGGCTCTTGAGGGCGTGCAGGTTGTCGCCGTGGACGATGAGATTGCCCGCCAGGTTGGGCTCGCCCACGCTCTTGGCGGCGTCTGGCACCAGCGGGCGGTAGGGCACGCCGAGGTGGTGGTTGTAGACGTACTCTTTGCCTTTGAAGACGATTTCGGGCATGGGTTGAGGTCTGGCGGTAGGCTGGGCTCGGGTTCGAAGTTTGCCTCGGTTGTGCCGGGCCGCCGCGCCTTCAGTTCGCGCCGTGGCAGTGCTTGTAGGGCCTGCCACTGCCGCAGTGGCAGGGCTGCTCGGGCGACGGCGCCTCCAGGGGCGCCGCAGCGGCGGCTGAAGCCACCCGCAGGCTGAACCAGTAGTCGCGGATCGCGCAGGCCTCGTCGGCCAGGGCGTCGGCGCGGGCCTCGTGTTCGGCGTCGGAGGGCGGGTTGCGCTCCAGCGCCTCGCAGCCTTCCTCGGTGCCGTACATCAGCATGGTGTGCAGCAGCAAGGCGCCCTCGCCTTCCAGCAGCGAGCGCCAGCCCTCGCGGTCCAGGCCCACGCCGGTCATGTAGCCGGCGCACCAGTCGGCAAACAGCGTCATCAGCACGCCGTCGGCCCGCTCGTGCTGCATCAGCAGGGGGTCGTAGCTGCCATCGGCGAGGCTGGCGGCGATGTGGTTCCAGTGCCGCATGACGAGCTGCATCAGGCGCTCGGCGTCGGCGGGGTTCGCAAACCGGGGCAGCTGCTCGCCCGCGTCGGCGTCAAAGATCCAGCGCAGGGCCTCGCTCGGCGGGATGAGCTTGGGGCCGCTGATCACGGCGCACAGGAAGCCGTCCATCTCGCTGGAGAACAGCGGCTGGTCGAGGCCGTTGTCCTCGTCCATCAGCAGCTCGTCGATCCAGGCGATCTCTTCGTCGGTCCAGGCTTGATCAGAAGGCTTCATACGCCCCTCGCCCGGTGCTGCGCAAACTCGGCGCGCCACGCCGCAAAGGTGCCGGCGTCCAGCGCGTCGCGCATCTCCTGCATCAAGGCCAGGTAGTAGTGCAGGTTGTGGATGGTGGTCAGCATGGGGCCCAGCATCTCGCCGCAGCGGTCCAGGTGATGCAAGTAGGCGCGGCTGAAGTTGCCGCAGGTGTGGCAGCTGCAGGTGGCGTCGATGGGCGCCTCGTCGGCCTTGTAGCGGCTGTTGCGCAGGCGCAGGTCGCCAAAGCGGGTGAAGAGGTGGCCGTTGCGCGCGTTGCGGGTGGGCATCACGCAGTCGAACATGTCGATGCCTTGGCTCACGCCTTCCACCAGATCCTCCGGCGTGCCCACGCCCATCAAGTAGCGCGGCTTGTGGGCAGGCAGCTGGTGGCCGATGTGGCCGAGGATGCGCTGCATCTCGGGCTTGGGCTCGCCCACCGAGAGGCCACCGATGGCGTAGCCCGGCAAGTCCAGCTCCGCCAGGCCCGCCAGCGACGCATCGCGCAGGTGCTCGAACATGCCGCCCTGCACGATGCCGAAGAGCGCATTGGGGTTCTCCAAGCGCTGGAACTCATCGATGCAGCGCTTGGCCCAGCGCAGGGAGAGTTCCATTGAAGCCTTGGCCTCGCGCTCCGTCGTGAGCTTGCCCTTGGTCTCATACGGCGTGCACTCGTCAAACTGCATGACGATGTCTGAGTTCAGCACCGTCTGGATCTGCATGCTCACCTCGGGCGTGAGGAAGAGTTTGTCGCCATTGACCGGCGAGGCGAACTTGACGCCCTCCTCGCTGATCTTGCGCATCTCGCCCAAGGACCAAACCTGGAAGCCGCCCGAGTCCGTCAGGATGGGCTTGCTCCAGCTCTCGAAGCGATGCAGCCCACCAAACTGCTTCATGATGTCCAAGCCCGGCCGCATCCACAGGTGGAAGGTGTTGCCGAGGATGATCTGCGCGCCCATCTCCTCCAGCGAGCGCGGCATCACGCCCTTGACCGTGCCATAGGTGCCCACGGGCATGAAGATGGGCGTCTGCACCACGCCGTGGTTCAGCCTGAGCGTGGCGCGGCGGGCGCGGCCTTCTGTTTTGAGGACATCAAACTGGAGCATGGCCAGATTGTCGCTGGCGACAATTGAGGTCATGGCTCTGACCCTCGCCGCGCCTGCCGAACACGAACTCGTCGTCAAGAAGAGCCGCTTCCTCGGCCGCGTCGAACCCTGCGCGGACCGCGCCGCTGCGTTGGCCCGTGTGCAGCAACTGCGCGAACAGCACCCGGGCGCCGTCCATGTGTGCTGGGCCCTGCTGGCCGGCGGCCATTCCGCCGCCAACGACGACGGCGAACCCGGCGGCACCGCTGGCCGCCCCATGCTCGACGTGCTGCGCCACCAAGGCCTCGACGGCGTGCTGGCCACCGCCGTGCGCTACTGGGGCGGCACCAAGCTTGGCGCCGGCGGCCTGGTGCGCGCCTACACCGACTGCATCGCCCAGGCCCTGCTCACGGCCGAGAAGGTCGAGCGCGTGGCGATGGTGGAGCTGGGTTGCGAGTTGCCCTATGAACTGGAAGGCCGACTGCGACGTCTGGCCGAGCAGCACGGGGCGGAGCTCATCGACGTGCGGCACGAGGCGCGCGTCAGCATGCGCTGGCGGCTGGCCGAGACCGCTCGCTCCGCCTTCAGCGCCGCCGTGGACGACGCCGCTCAGGGCCGGGTGGCCTGGGCGCGTGAGAGCAGCATTGCATCCCCATAGCTGAAGAAGCGGTAGCGCTGCGCAATCGCGTGGGCGTAGAGCGCCCGGATGTGCGCATAGCCGGCAAAGGCGCTGACCAGCATCATCAGCGTGCTCTTGGGCAGATGGAAGTTGGTGACCAGCCGGTCCACGACCTGGAACTCGAAGCCAGGGGTGATGAAGATGTCTGTTTCTCTGCTGCCGGCCAGTAGCAGTTCACTGCTGGCAGCTGCACGCGCAGCAACGGCGGCAGATTCCAGCGTGCGCAGCGTGGTGGTACCGACCGCGATGACGCGGCCCCCGCGTGCCCGGCAGTCAGCGATGCGGGCGGCCGTCTGGGGCGAGACCTCGCACCACTCGCTGTGCATCTTGTGCTCGGCAATGTTCTCCACCCGCACCGGCTGGAAGGTACCGGCCCCGACGTGCAGGGTCACGTGCGCGGTCTCGACGCCGCGTTCCGCAAGCGCCGCGAGCACGCCTTCGTCAAAGTGCAGCGAGGCCGTCGGTGCGGCCACGGCGCCGGGCACGCGGGCAAAGACGGTCTGGTAGCGGCGCACATCGTCCGCCTCGTCGGCATGCGTGATGTAGGGCGGCAGCGGCACATGGCCGTGGCGCTCCAGTAGCTCGAAAGGGTCGCCGTCGAGCCGCAGGTGGAAGAGGCCGTTGTCCGGCCCGCACCGGCCCAGCACCTCGGCGTTGAAAGCGTCAGCAAAGCGCACGCGGCTGCCGGGCTTGGGGCTCTTGCTGGCGCGCAGGTGCATCCAGATCTCTTGGGTACCGGGGAGCACGCGCTCGACCAGGCCCTCGACGCTGCCGCCCGTGGCCTTGACACCATAGAGGCGCGCCTTGATGACGCGGGTGTCGTTGAAAACCAGCAGGTCCCCGGCGTGCAGCAACTCGGGCAGCTCGCGAAAGACCCGGTCCACTGGGGCGGGGCCGGTGCCATCCAGCAGGCGCGAGGCGCTGCGCTCAGGCGCAGGGTGCTGGGCAATCAGCTCGGGCGGGAGCTCGAAATCGAAGTCAGCAACGGTATGAAGGGACATGGCGCGCGATTGTCCTAGGAGCGTGGGCCTTGACCCAGCGCAAAGCCGCGTGGCCGCGATCGGCACACGATGGACGCGAAAGGAGACGCCCCACATGACCACCAGCCTCACCCCCGCCCAGCACGCGCTGCTGGAGACCGAGTTGCAACTGGCCCGCCGCCGCCTGCAGCAAACGCTGGACACCCAGCTTGAAGGCGGCAGCCGCGTCACTCACGCCGCCGCGCTGCTGGCCGACGACCCGCACGACGCCCGCGAGCACGACGCCGAGCGCGAGCTGGACTTTGCGCGCACCGACCAGATCGAGGCGCAGCTGCGCGAGATCGACGCCGCCCTGCAGCGCCTGCGGCAGCCGGGCTATGGCCACTGCCAGGACTGCGACTGCGCCATCCCCTTTGACCGCCTGACGCACCAGCCCCAGGCGCTGCGCTGCGTTGAATGCCAGACCGAATTCGAGGCCGCCCAGGCCGACTGAACCCCCTCAATCAACAGGAGCCATGCACACCATGTTCCACGCCGTCATCCAGATCGACCACCACCAAGCCGAAGTGCTGCACTTCAACGCCACCGACGTCGAGCGCATCGGCCTCAAGGCCCACGGCAGCGTCTCGCGCCGCCATGCGTCGGGCGTGCGCACCGAACACGAGTTCTTTGCGGACGTCTGCAAGGCGCTCGAAGGCGTGCAGGAGGTGCTGGTCACCGGCTCACGCACCGGCCTCGCCGACTTCAAGCACTACGCCGACAAGCACCGCCCCGACATCGCCAAGCACATCGTGGCCTACGAGACGGTGGACCACCCCACCCAGGGCCAGTTGCTGGCGCTGGCGCGGCAGTTCTTCCTGAAGCACGACCGCATGGCAGGGGTGCCGACGCCGACCTGAGCCGGCGGCGGTAATCCGGGCGAAGCCTCAG
>CALMQC010000332.1 GCA_937871895.1 uncultured Roseateles sp.
GCATGGGCTTGTGGCGCTTCATGCTGCGCAGGCCTCCACCCAGTCCAGTTGCCGCGGGTCGCGCGCTGGCGCGGCAGCGGCGCGCACCGGCTTGCGCCTGGGCATGCCATCCTTGCGCAGCTTGGGCACTGGCCGCGGCAGCCCGAGGTTCACGGCACACACAGGCCCCACCGGGCCGCGCTCCGTCTCGCCGGCCGCCTTCACGATGCGGCGGCCGCAGTGGCAGCAGTTCATGGCTTGGGCTCCCGGAACGTCAGCGTCTTGTCGCCCGTGCGCTCCATGACCACCAAGCCATTGCGCACCAGCCATTCGATGACCTTCATCGGCGGGAAGCTGTAGGTGCGCTCAACGACGCCGCCGCGCTGCATCTCGTTGAGCAGTTCGCCGCGGGGGAAGCCACGCGGCATCCCGCCCTTGGGCACCGTGAGCGTGAGTCCGATCGTTCCCGGCCCGGCCAGCGCGCGGGCAGCATCGGCGGCCAGTTCCAGCGGCTTCACGGGGCCACCTCGATCACCACCTCGGCGGCGTAGTCGTGCGCCTTGCCGCTGGCGCGCTGGGCATAGACCCAGGTCAGCCGTGGGTCGCTGTCGTCGCGGAAGCCCAGGGCATCGGCCACGCCGTCCCGGCACGCCTTCAGCGCGCCCTGCAAGTTGTCGCCATCCAGCGGCCGCGGCGCGATGCGCGTGAGCGTGACCTTCGCGCCGACGGGCCGTTCGCCCGCGTAGTTGCGCATGGCGTGCTTCACCAGCACCAGCGCAGCCTGGCGGTGCTGCTTCACGCGCCGGGCCTTGGTGCCCCAGTGCTCGCGCTGGTTCGCCTCGCTCTCGATGCGCACGGGCAGCAGCACGCAGAAGACCTCGGTGACGTTCATGCGGGCTCCCTGGCTGGCATGTTCTCGGCCGCCCATGCGTTGACGAACTCCAGCAGTTCGCCGCACTCGGCGCGTGACAAGGTGCTGGTGCGCCGGAACACCATCTCCACGCCATGCCCGTCCAGCGCTGGCAGCAGCATCACGGGCTCCTTGTTGGCGCGCGTCCAGGCGCCCACCAGCAGGCGCTTCCACGTCTCGATGTCCCACTTGCGCCCGGCCCATTCGCAGCGGTCGGCGATCTCGCCCAGCAGGGCATGCAGCGCCGCGTTCTGGTCGCCCGTGCGCTTCGGCGGTTCGACCGTAACGCGCCATCCGGCCGGCGCCTCGGCCACCGCCGCCACCGCCCGGCGCCGCGCCTCGTCGTGAACAAGGTTGAAAAGTCTCTTGTCAGACATCGTTGAATACCTCTCTGTCTTCCCCTTGCCCTTTGGTGGACGGACCCAGCCCTGCCCGGGTGAGTCCTTCACTACTTGCCCTTCGGAGCCACGTAGACCCGGCAGCCGTTCGACGCTGGGGCGCTACCTTCGCCACCCCGATCCCGTCTCTCAGCGTCTTGCCCCCGGTACGGGTGTCGTGCCTCGCGCGCCGGTGCCCTTCAGGCGTCCACGTGAGGCATCGAGCGCGGGTCACGGGACGGCCCCAACCACATACCGAGCGCCGGCCAAAATCTCGCGCTCAATTCGCCTCGCACCCTGCGGCCCGAGTTCCTTCAACATGTCGGCGTAGTCGCTGCCTTCGATCCCCTGCGGGAAGGCCACGCCCGCGCCGATGAGTTCGGCCGCGTTGCGGGCCTTGTCGACGCCAGGGTTGAAGCCTCGCTTGGCGAACGTGGCGTGGTCGTTGTCAGCGGCCAGGACCACGCTGCCGGTGGGCTTCAGGGCCTGCACCACGGGCAGCAGGTTGCCCGCGTCGAACGCCACCACCACCCGCGCCATCTTCACGGCCTGAAACACGGCAAGGCCGGTGGCCAGCCCTTCAGCGATGACGGTGACGACGGCGCGCTCGCGCTCCAGCACGAAGCACCCGCCCTTGACCGGGGCGCCCTTCCAGAACCGCTTCTGGCCGCTCGGGTGGATGGTCTGCACGCTGATGACGGAGCCGTGCCACATCACCGGCACGACGAGGAAGCCTTCGCCATCGCGCAGCCCTTGCGTGCCCACGGGAGACAGGCCCTTGTCGGCCAGGTAGGGGTGCAGCCGCGTGCAGGGCCGGCAGCGCTTCCAGAACTCACGCGCGCCGCGCATGGCCTGCAGCCGCTGCTTGCGCTCGGCGTCGCGCCGGGCTTGCAGCTTGGCCTCGTCCACGGGCTTGAAGCTCGCGCCGGTGGAGTCGGCCCAGTAGTTCAGGCCGTCGTCGGTGGCCCAGTTCCTCCACCACCCGCGCAGTCCGTCCAGGTCCAGCCGGTAGGCCCCGTTGCGCTTCGAGGGCTTGTCGTCTGTGGCACAGCGGCGCCAGCGGCCATCGGCCACCACCTCGCGCGGCCGCAGGCCAGCGGCTTGGAGAACGGTGCGGAAGTCGCTCACGCCATGCTCCCCGCCCACGCGAACACGCTGGAACCCGACACGGCCGGGCGAGTGCCCCTCCGCAGGATCTTGGCGACGGTGCTGCCGTGCAGCCCGAGCTCGCGGCTCAGTTCGGCCGGCGTCTTCCCGCTGGAGAGGATCACGGCGCGCTTGTCCTCCGGGATGCCACGATGCCGCGTCGTCGAAAGAGACAGCTTGGCGCGCTGCAGTTCGGTCTTCGGCGGCATCACGCTGACGAAGAACTCCCTCTTGGTGCCCCAGCGGCGGTGCGCCGGGTTGCCGCAGCCGGCGTTGCCGCAGACCGGCACCAGCATGCGTTCGCGGGTCGGCCTGGTGCCGTCGGTCAGGTGCTGCAGGGTCTTGGTCATGCTCGACGGGCCAATGCCCGGAAGCCACACCAGCGGAAGGCCGCCGCGCATTGCGCCCTTCCAGTTCCAGCAGCCCGTCGCGCGGTCCACGTGGCAGCGAGCCTTGATGCCGCTGAAGGACTTGATGCCGTCTTTGCGAGCGCCCATTACGCTGCCACCCCCTGCCGCTGCCGGGCCTGCTGTCCCTTCACCCACCGGATCTGCTGCGCGCGGATGCGGTTGAGCACCTCGCTCGTCGGCGGCACCGGAGTCACGTTGTCCCAGTTCGCGCGGGCGAACTCACCCGTCATGTCCTTGAACAACGCCTGGGCCATGCGGCGCGCGGCCTCGCCCTCGCGCCCGCGGGTGTTGATGACGTAGTGCGCAATCTGCGGGAAGATGTCTCGCGCCAGTTCGCGCGCATGCCCGCCGGCGATCAGTTCCTTCAGCGTGCCCGGCACGTGCTGCACCGCAGCCTTGCGCGGGTACTCGTGGCCGCACACGGGGCAGGCCGGCACAGGCTTGTGCAGCGCCCGGCAGTGCGGACACTTCACCGGCTCGGCCTCGGCCTTGGCTTCTTTCTTCTTGGGCTTGGTCTTGCCGTCGTCGAGTTCGTTGATCCCGAAGTCGAAGAAGCCCTCGCACTCCTGGAAGAACCGCGCGCAGTTGCCCGAGTGATCGAGCACCAGGCAGTCGGTCTTGCCTTCGCTGATGCGCAGGCCGCGGCCGAACAGCTGGATGTGCTCGGCCAGGCTCTTGCGCAGCGGCCGCGCCATGATGATGCAGGACACGTCGGGCACGTCGAAGCCGCGCGACGCGGCCGTGACCGTGATGAGGCCGCGAATGCTGCTGTTGGGCTTGCGGAACTCCAGCGTCGTGTCGGCGCGGTCTTCCTCGCGGTCCTTGTAGGTATACGTGGCCACGTTGATGCCGGCGGCCAGGAACTGGCGCTGCAGTTCCTCCACGTGCGCCGTGTCCACGCCCGAGCAGATGAACTTCCGCCCGTCGCCGTGCTTCAGGTACTCGGCCACCACGTCGCCGACCACTTCCAGGGCCTTGCCGCTGGCCTGCTTGTCGTCCCACTCGCCGGTGGACTTCACGGCCACGCCCGTCATGTCCGGCTCGGCGCAGGAGAAGATGCGGTAGGGCGACAGCCATCCCTTGTCGATGAGCCAGCGCGTGGTGGTGACGTTGACCACGCGCTCGAAGAACTTGCCCAGGCCGCGCGTGAAGGGCGTGGCGGTCAGCCCGATCACGATGCTCTGCTTGGAAGCGATGCGGTCCTTCACGGTCTGATGCAGCACGTGCGCCTCGTCAACGAGGTCCACGTGCGCATCGGGCCAGCCGCGCCGGGCCAGCGTCTGCACGCTGCAAATCTGGATGGGCAGACTGGGCCTGTAGCGCGGGTGCTCGGACTGGATCACGCCATGCGCCAGCCCGTAGCGGTCGAAGGTGTCGCTGGTCTGCTGGATGAGACTCAGCCGGTCCACGAGGAAGTTCGCGCGGCGGCCCTTCTCCATGGTCAGTTCCATCAGCGCGCTGGCCATCACCGTCTTCCCGCTGCCGGTGGGAGCGTTGATGAGGACCGATCGCGCGCCTTCGCGCAGCGCCTGACGCACGGCTTCGACGGCCGGCACCTGGTAGTCATCGCGCAGTGCGACCTTCACGCCTTCACCTTCTGGTGAGCGCGCACGAATGCCTCCACGGCCGGCGCGATCTTGTCCGGGTCGTTCTGCCCCACGGCCTTGCCGCATCGGGCAAGCTGCCGCGCGCTCCACTTCTCGCGCTGCTGCGCCTTCGCGGCGGTTTCCATGGCCGCGGACTGCTCGCGCTGGGCGTGCGCCACCAGCTTGGAGAGCTTGAGGATCTCGGCGCCCTTGTCCTCGGCCTTCAGCGAGTTCACCTGCGCGGTGAGTTGCTCCACCTCGCGCTGAAGCTCGTCCAGCATCTCGTCGGCGCTGGGGCCGGCGTCGTCCTGGCTGGAAGCGCTTCCAGTTTCCGGCGCTGCCGGCGGCGGGGCGGGCGGCTCCGAAGGCTTGGCGCTGGAAGCGCTTCCAGCGTGGGCCGGACTGGAAGCGCTTCCACCGGAAGCCCCCGAAGTGGAAGCGCTTCCAGTCGACTCCGGCTCGACCCGCGGCGCCGGCTTGGCCTTGGGCGACAGCGCCTCTCGCATGTCCAGCACGAAGGTGTGCGACACGGCACAGAGCACGGCGATGTCGCGGCTGCTCCACTTCCCCCACTCGGGGTCTTCCAGCGCGGTGCGGACCACCTTGCGCTTGTCCTCGTAGCTGCGCGGCAGGCCGTGGTCAGCGTTGGCCGACAGCGAGAACTTGATGGCGTCGCGCTGCGTGCCTTGCCGCAGGTCCACCACGATCTCGAACTTGCCGGCCTGGCGCGAGCCATGGACACGGTGGAAGCCATCGGCCAGCCAGTAGTCCACGCCGTCGAAGAACACCACCGGGTCGGACTTGAACGGCTTGCCGGCCATCACCAGTTCGGCGTACTCCGACACCGTGGCAGCGTTGATGCCCGTGCGGGGCTGGGTTCCACCGTCAAGGCGAATGGAGTCGATGGGGAGTTTCATGAGGGGGCCTGGAAGGAGAAGCGCTCGCAGCGGGCGAGCACGGTCAGCACGGGCTGCAGGTGCCGGCTGGTGCTGGGCAGCAGGCCCTGCTGGGCCATGAAGCAGGTGCCGGGCTTGGGCTGCAGGTGCTCGCACTCGATGCACATGCGCCGGTCGTCGCGCTCGAAGTCGCGGTCGGCCAGCCGGTCGGCCAGTTGCTCGGCGTCGCGCTCGCTCAGGCCACGGCGCCGGAACAGGCCGATGCGGTAGGCCATGCGGGCGATCTGCTTGTCGTTCAGGGCCGGCCTCACTTCGCGGCCTCCCTGGAAGGTTCAAGCTCGCGCAGGAAGTGGGGCTTGCACTTGCCCAGCTTCTGCATGGCCATGGCGTAGCGCGCGGCGCACGGGGCGCAGAAGTCCCAGCGGTAGTTGAATGCCGGCTCGGGGTTGCGCAGGTCCAGCGGCCCGGAGCGCTTGGAGCCGTAGCCCTGGTAGTCGGCCGACGACGTGAGGTACTCGGTCCACATGGCCGGCGTGGGGAAGCACGGAGGCCGAGCCGTGGGGGCCACGGAGATCACGATGACGGCCCGGCGGCTCACAGCGTGCAGCCCCCATGCAGTTGAACGGCAGCGCGAAGTGCGTCGGCAGAGATGGCAGCGCGCCTCACCGTTCGCCCTCCGTCCCGATTCCAGCCATGCTGGAAGTCAACTGCCGGATGCGTTCAACGTGTACCTTTGTGAGGTAGTCACCGCCGAAGGCGAACACGATGCACAACTCGCGCAGAGCGTCCGACTCGGACGGATACCCAAGCTCCCGCTGGCGCTTCAGGAACTGCTCCTTCACCTCCACCGGGACGAGGCACTTGATCGTCTCGGTGGCCTTGCCCCAGCCGCTGGTGGTCGGCCTGGAAAGGAGGGCATCGTGAGTCATCAGCAAACCCCCGCCGATGCCTGGGCACGGGCCGCAGTGGCGGCCATGCTGCGGCGCGTGAAGCTGGCCCTGGCCGCGGAATACGCGCGGCTGGCCGATGAACTGAGGCGGCCGTGAGGCATCAGGC
>CALMQC010000333.1 GCA_937871895.1 uncultured Roseateles sp.
CGTTGGGCGATGTGCTTGCGGCTCAATGCCGCAAGCATCGCCGTCCCCTCGGGGGACCGATCAGGCGCGCCCGCGTTCAGCGGCGCGAGACTGGGCGAGGGGCTCCACATTTCAGTGTTCCTCGTGATGCGGGTCGCGCAGCGAGCGCCACAGGAGGAAGGGCAGGATGGCGGTGAAGACGATCACCTCTTTGAAGGCGCTGGACCAGAAGGCGCCGAAGGCTTCGAGGATGCCCAGCGCCAGCGCGCCGATGGCGGCCTGCGGGTAGCTCGCGAGGCCGGCAAACACGGCGGCGACGAAGCCCTTGAGGCCGATCAGGAAGCCGCTGTCGTAGAAGATCGTCGTGGTCGGGCCGATGAGCAGGCCCGAGAGCGCGCCGATGAAGGCGGCAAGCGTGAACGACAGCCGGCCGGCGTTGACGGTGGAGATGCCCATCAAGCGCGCGCCGAGGCGGTTGACGGCGGTGGCGCGCAGCGCGCGGCCGCGCAGCGTGCGCTCGAAGAACAGCCACATCAGGGCCATCAGCGCGGCAGTGGCCAGCATGGTGATGACGGCCTGGCCGCTGAGCAGCACGGGGCCGAGGTTGAAGCGCTCGTCCCAGAACGGCGGGGTGCGGAAGCCCTCGGCGCCGAAGAAGATGAGGCCGAGGCCCGCGAGGATGAAGTGCACGCCCACGGAGACGATCAGCAGCACCAGCACCGAGGCATCGGCGATGGACTCGTAGGCGAGGCGGTAGACGAGCGAGCCCAGCGGCACCACGAGGGCGATGGCCAGCAAGGCCTGCACCACCAATGGCAGGCCCATGGGCGCGACGACGAAGGTGACGCCGCTGATGGCGAGCGGGTAGGCCAGCACGATGGCCATGGACTTCAGGACGGCCGGCAGGCCACGGCCGGCGCGCAGGCCGTTCACGAGCTCCTGCAAGGCCGCCAGGCCCGCCAGCATCAGCAGCAGCCAGACGGTGCCGGGCACCTGGCGGTTCTGCAGCAGGGCGAGCGTCAGGGCGCCAAACGCCACGAACTCACCCTGCGGGATGAAGATCACCCGCGTGATGGTGAAGAGCAGCACCGTGGCCAGCCCCAGCAGCGCGTAGATGGCGCCATTGGAGAGGCCGTCGATGAGCAAGATGCTGGCAATCGAGAGGTCCATGGGAAATCCAGGTGAAAACCGGTCCCCCCGTCAGGACGACGGGGGCGCGCTCGGACCGGGAACGGGGCGGCAGCCGGTGGGGCCGCCGCCCGCTCGCGCAGAGGTGCGCTAAGGCGGGGTCAGTTGACCTGCCAGTCGCCGTTGACGACCTTGAGCATCACACCGGTTTCGATGGTGAAGCCCCAGTGGTTGTCCTTGGTGTAGTTGACGACGCCTTGCGAGAGCACGGTGCGGCCCAGGTTCTCCATCGCGTTGCGCAGCGCCAGGCGGAACTCGGGCGTGCCGGGCTTGGCGGTCTTCAGGGCGATGGGGATGATCTTCTCCAGCAGCAGACCGAGGTCATAGCCGTGGGCCGCAAACTGGTTGCGCGAGCCGGGGCCGTAGATCTTTTCGTACTTCTGCACGTAGTCCAGGGCCAGGGCCTTGGAGGGGTGCGAAGCCGGCAGCTGCTCGGCCACCACGGCAGGGCCGGAGACGACGAAGGCACCTTCGACGTCCTTGCCACCGATGCGCATCAGGTCGCGCGAGGCGGCGGCGTGCGTCTGGTAGATCTTGCCTTTGTAGCCGCGCTCGACCACGCCCTTGTGCGGCATGGCTGCGCCGGAGCCGGAAGCCACGACGAGGATGGCATCGGGGTTGGCGGCCACGAGCTTCAGCGCCTGGGCGGTGACGGCGGTGTCAGCGCGGGCGAAGCGCTCGGTGGCGATGATCTTGATGCCGCCGCCGTTCTTCTCCAGCTCGGCGGTCAGGTCCTTGAGCCAGCTCTCGCCGTAGGCGTCGGAGTAGCCGAGGAAGCCGAGGGTCTTGATGCCCTGGGCCTTCATGTGCTCGACCATGGGGTGGGCCATGATGCCGTTGGCCTGGGCGATGCGGAAGCTCCAGGCGTCCTTGCCGGGAGGCAGCGGGCCGGGCGAGACCATGATCTGCATGGTTTGCGCTTCAGCCAGCGGGCCGGCCATGGCGACGGCGACGGGCGTGGCGGCGGAGCCGATGACGAGGTCGGCCTTGTCTTCAACGACGAAGCGGTTGGCGTTCTGCACGCCCTTGGTCGGGTCGGTCGCGTCGTCATACACGACGACCTTGAGGTTCTGGCCGGCGATGCTGGTGGGCCACATCTTGATGCCGTTGCCCACGGGGATGCCGAGGCCGGAGGCCGGGCCCGTCAGCGGCAGGCTGACGCCGATGGTGACGTCCGCCTGCACGAGGCTGGTGGCGGCCAGCGCCGCCGCAGCGACGAGGGTCCGCAAGGTAGTGATTCGCATGAATGTCTCCAGGAGTGGTTTGCAGTGGAAAAGCGCTGGTTCTTGTCAGCGCGGGGCCATGCGCAGGGCACCATCGAGGCGGATGACTTCTCCGTTCAGATGCCCATTGGTCACAAAGTGCGCCGCCAGGGAGGCGAACTCACTCGGGTGACCGAGACGCTTGGGAAAGGGAATCGAGGCGGCCAGGCTGGCTTGTACGTCCTGCGGCAGCTCTTTGAGAAGCGGCGTGGCGAAGATGCCGGGCGCCAGGGTGCAGACGCGGATGCCGTGCTGGGCCAGATCCCGCGCCAGCGGCAGGGTCATGCCCGCAATGCCGGCCTTGGACGCCGAGTAGGCCTCCTGGCCGACCTGGCCGTCAAAGGCGGCCACCGAGGCGGTGCACAGGATGGTGCCGCGCTCGCCGTCTTCCAGCGGCTCCAGCTTGGCGATGCGCGCGGCCGCGAGGCGGATGACGTTGTAGGTGCCGATGAGGTTGATGCGCACCACGCGCTCGAAGTCTTCGAGCGGCGCGGGGTTGCCGTCGCGGCCGATGACGCGCTTGGCGGTGCCGATGCCGGCGATGTTCATCACGATGCGGGCCTGGCCGTGGGCGGCTTCGGCGGCGTCAAGCGCGGCTTGCAGCGAGGCGGTGTCGGTGATGTCGCAAGGGCAGGCGACGCCGCCGATCTCGGCCGCCACGCGCTGGGCACCGGCGGCATTGATGTCGAGCACGGCGACCTTGGCGCCCTGGGCGGCCAGCTCGCGGGCCACGGCCTCACCGAGGCCGGAGCCACCACCGGTGACGAGGGCGGCGTGGGAAGCGATCTTCATTGGGGTTCCTTTGCGGCTGGGCGCGGCAGCACGAGCCAGGGGTCCTGGGGGTCGCCGGCGTAGAGCAGCTCGACCAGGGCGGCGCGGTGTTGCAGCACGGCACGCACGTTGATGGAGTTCTTGTCGGTCACCTCACCTTGCTGAAGCGAGGGCGGCTCGACGAGCAAATACATGCGCTCGACGCGGTTGGCGCTGCCGGTGCCTTGGGCGTGCAGCTGGTCCACGAGGCGCTGGAAGACCTCGCGCACGGCCGGGTGGCGCAGCACGTCGGCCGCGCTGGCGGCATCACCCAGGCCGCTCAAGGCGCGGCAGTCGGGCAGTCGCGGGAAGATCATCACGCCCAGCTCATCGCGGTTGATGCCGGTGAGCACGGCGTCCTGCACATAAGGGTGGCCCTGCAGCACGATGCGCGTGCGCAGCGGGCCGACGCTCACAAAAGTGCCGGTCGAGAGCTTGAAGTCCTCGGCAATGCGGCCGTCGAACAGCAGGCCCAGCTCCAGGTGCTCCGGGTCCACGAAGCGCACGGCGTCGCCGGTGCGGTAGAAGCCTTCTTCATCAAAGGCGGCCGCCGTCAGCTCGGGCTCGCGCCAGTAGCCGGGCATGACGTTGGGGCCGCGGAAGCGCACCTCCTGCTTGCCGTCCATGGGCACCAGCTTGACCTCGACACCCGGGCAGGGCAGGCCGATGTAGCCGGCGCGGGCGTGCGTGCCGACCACGAACATGCAGGACGGCGCGGTCTCCGTCATGCCGAGGCCCGAGAGCACGCGGATGCGCTCACCGATGGTGGCGACGGCGTGCTCGTCGAGCTTGTCCCACACGGCCTGCGAGAGGCCGGCGGCGGCAAACATGATGGCGTTCAAGCGGCGGAAGAAGCACTCGCGCAGCTCGGCGTCGTGGTCCATGGCTTTGGCGATCTCTTCCAGGCCCTTGGGCACGTTGAAGTAGACCGTGGGCGAAATCTCCTTGAGATTGCGCACCGTCAGCGCCAGGCCGGCCGGCGTGGGCTTGCCGTCGTCGATGTAGAGGCTGCCGCCGTTGTAGAGCGCGATGCCGATGTTGTGGTTGCCGCCGAAGGTGTGGCTCCAGGGCAGCCAGTCCAGCAGGATGGGCGGCTCGTCACCCAGGAAGGCCATGCACTGCAGCAGCATCTGCTGGTTGGCGCACAGCATGCGCTGGGTGGTGATGACGCCCTTGGGCCGCGCGGTGCTGCCGCTGGTGAAGAGGATCTTGACGATGGTGTCAGGACCCACCGCCGCGTGCGCTGCGGCGACGCGCTCGCCCGGCTGGGTCGCCAACAGCTCGGCAAAGGGGCGCGTGGCGCGTTCGGGCAAGTTGCCTTGGCCCATCACCACGGGCACGTCCGCCGCGATGGTGGCGGCCACCGCGCGACCAAAGCCTTCATGCGCGGCATAGACGAGGCCGGGCGTCGTGATGTCCACGATGTGGCGCAACCGCGCGAAGTCGGTGGACAGCAGCGCATAGGCCACCGACACGCTGACAAAGGGCACGCCGGCCCACATCGCGCCCATCATCAGCGCGGCGTGTTCGAGGCTGTTGTCCGACAGGATCACCAGCGGCCGCTCGACGGTGACGCCGGCGTCCAGCAAGGCCTGGCCGATGGACTTCGCCTGCGTCAGCAGCTCGGCATAGCTGAGGCGCTGCCAGGCGCCCTGGGCGTTACGCTGGGCCAGGGCCGTGCGCTCGGGGGCTTCGCGCGCCCAGCGCTCCAGCACGTCGGTCAGGCTGGCCGGGTAGGGGGCCAGGGCCTCATTGGAGGTCAGCACCTGGATGCCGCCTTCGCGCTCGGAGAGCGTCGCCTCCGTGCAGCCGCCCACGCGGGCAAAGCGGTGCGGGGCCGTGGACGTGGTCATGCTTTCACGACCTTCTCTGCCCGGCCTTGCAGGAAGGCCTCCAGGCGAGCCTGGGCCTCCGGCGTGCTGGCCGCGATGGACGACATCAGCGACTCGGTGAACAGGCCTTCGCTCGGGCTCTGCTCGGCAATGCGCGGCAGCGCGTGCATCACGGCAAAGGCCGTCATCGGTGCGGTCTTGGCCGCGCGCTGGGCCAGGGCCATGCCCTTTTCGAGCGCCTCGCCCTCGCCCACCAGGTATTGCACGAGGCCATAGCGCTCGGCCTCGTCGGCGTTGTAGACGCGGCCGGTGAGCATCATGTCGGTCATGCGCGAGACGCCCATCAGGCGCGGGATGCGCACCGAGCCGCCACCGCCCACGAAGATGCCGCGCTGCCCCTCGGGCAGGCCGAAGTAAGCGCCGGCCTCGGCCACGCGGATGTGGCAGGCCGCAGCCAGCTCCAGGCCCCCACCCACCACCGCGCCATGCAGCGCCGCGATGACGGGCACCTTGCCGTACTGCAGGGCATCAAAGGCCGCATGCCAGGAGCGCGAGTGCAGCACCGCGCCGCCGATGTCTCGCTTGACCAGCTCTGACAGGTCCAGCCCTGCGCAGAAGTGGTCGCCCTCGCCGCTGATCAGGATGGCGCCGACGTCGGCCGGCAGGTTGATGACGGCGGTGTGGATCTGGGCAATCAGCGCGTCCGAGATCGCATTGCGCTTGGCCGGGCGGTTCAAGCGGATGTGCAGCACGCGCTCGACCTGGCTGATCTGCAGCAGGTCGGCGGTGGTGTGGGCGTGCGGGCTCAGGGTGGCGCTGGGTGGGGTGGCGTTCATGAGGTTCAGTTGTTTACTGTCGTGAACTACATGATGACATCATTGGCGAGTCTCCGGTGCATTTCAAGCCTGTAGTCACGGT
>CALMQC010000334.1 GCA_937871895.1 uncultured Roseateles sp.
AGCTTGATGATCTTCTGGCCCTCTTCCTCCATCTGGCGCGCCTTGTCCAGCACCGGGCCACGGATGTCGTAGCTGACGCTGGCGAGCTTGCTGGATTTGACGAGGGGTTTCAAAGGAGGCTCCTGGGGCTTTCCGAAAAGCGTGAGGCTGCGGCGCAGCAACCCTCAAGTTTACGTGGGAGGCGAACCCTCGCCCTTCGCCAGACGAGGTGTCAGCCATGGTCTTTGCGACACTCGCGGCATGAAATTCCAGCCCGACGATGTCAGCGACAGCAACAACATCCACCGCCACGACGCCCAAGGCATCTGGGTGAACGGGCAGCTCTACAGCCACAGCCTGATCGTGCCGCGTCAAGGCGAGGTGCTGCGCTGGCGGCCCACGCGCTTCGAGGACCTGCAGCCCGCTGACTTTGAGGCGCTGTTGGTGGGCGACCCCGAACTGGTGGTGTTTGGCAGCGGCAACCGGCTGCGTTTTGCTCGCCCGAACCAGTGGCGTGCCCTGGTACAGGCCCGCGTCGGCCTGGAAACCATGGACCTGGCGGCCGCCTGCCGCACCTACAACGTGCTCGCCAGCGAGCGCCGCCGGGTGGTGGCGGCCCTGCTGATCGAGACGGCCTGAGACAGACTGCTAGCGGGACTGTCCGGCGCAGTCCACCAGATCGCACCGCATCGGTGCGCACAGGGCCCGGCACCCAGTCCGAGGCACCGCCGCACCGGCAATGTGAATCTTGGGAGTACGCATAAGGCCGTGCTCGCCTATAATTGCTGGCTATTGCCTCCCGAGCGGCGGCCACGAGCTGTCGATCATCTGGCCCACCCTTGCCGCACTCCTCATGACGCCTTCGCTCAACAAACAGCTACCGGAAATTGAGGCCCTGGCCACCGGCGGTGTGAAGTTCACTGACAAGGCCTTCCTCGGCCGTTCCGTGGTGCTGTACTTCTATCCCAAGGACAACACGCCGGGCTGCACGACGGAAGCCATGCAGTTCCGTGATCGGCACAAGGACTTTGTCAAAGCCGGCGCCGTGGTCTTCGGCGTCTCGCGCGACAACATGGCTTCGCACAACGCCTTCAAGCAGTCGCTTGAACTGCCGTTTGAGCTGATTGCCGACACCGAAGAAAAGCTCTGCCACATGTTCGGCGTGGTCAAGAACAAGATCATGTACGGCAAGAAGGTCAAGGGCATCGAGCGCTCGACCTTCCTGATCAGCCCCACGGGCGTGCTGGTGGGCGAATGGCGCGGCATCAAGGTGGCCGGCCATGTGGACGAAGTCCTGAAGGCCGTGAAATCTCTCAAGAAGGAAGCGGCCTGAAGCATTCGCGCCACAGGGCATGTGCATAATCAAAGCATGCCCCGAGTCGAAATCTCGCCGCCTCCAGCAAAAGCCGCGCTCATCTTGCGCGGCTTTTTGCTTTTCAGGGTCGGGATCGCGTGGGGTGCCTTCGATTTGCACTGATCCATGCCACTGCCGAAAGCCCCGAAACAACGCGCCTCCCGTCTCGACGTCTCTTCCTACGCGAACGACCTGTCTCCCACCCCACTGAACGAGCCGCCGGCCACGCCGCCGCCCGTGGCAGCCACCGCCGAGGTGGTGCAACTGCCAACGCCCGTGGCCCGTGCCGCCGGTGGTGCCTCCGCCACCCAGGCCAAAACAGCCAAGCCGTCCAAGCCTGCGACGGCACCCAAGGCGGCCAGCGGCACCCGCAGCCGCAAGCCCACTGGCCCGACCAAGCTCTTCGTGCTCGACACCAATGTGTTGATGCACGACCCGATGTGCATCTTCCGCTTCGAAGAGCACGACGTCTTCCTGCCCATGATCACGCTGGAAGAGCTGGACGGGCACAAAAAGGGCATGACCGAAGTGGCGCGCAATGTGCGCCAGGTCAGCCGCGACCTGGACACCCTGGCCGCCAGCCTGGAGGGCGCAGGCGTCGAGGAAATGGTCAAGGGCCTGCCCCTGGGGTCGACCGGCCACCGTGAGGCCCTGGGCCGGCTGTTCTTCCAGACCACGCCGATCAACGCCACCCTGCCGCAGGCTCTGCCCCAAGGCAAGGCCGACAACCAGATCCTGGCCGTCGTCCAGTCGCTGAAGGACCAGCAGCCTGGCCGCGAAGTCGTGCTGGTGTCCAAAGACATCAACATGCGCATCAAGGCCCGCGCGCTGGGCCTGCCTGCCGAGGACTATCGCAACGACAAGGCCCTCGAAGACTCCGACCTGCTCTACACCGGCGTCCAGGCCCTGCCGGCCGACTTCTGGGAACGCCATGGCAAGACCATGGAGAGCTGGCAGCAAGGTGGCACGACCTTCTACCGGATCAGCGGGCCGCTGGTGCCCTCGCTGCTGATCAACCAGCTCGTCTATCTGGAAGCGCCGGGCGCCACGCCGCTCTATGCCAAGGTGACCGAAATCACTGGCAAGTCAGCCGTGCTCAAGACGCTGAAGGACTATGGTCACCAAAAGCATGCCGTCTGGGGCGTGGCCGCGCGCAACCGCGAACAGAACTTCGCGCTCAACCTGCTGATGGATCCGGAATGCGACTTCGTCACCCTCACCGGCACGGCCGGCACGGGCAAGACGTTGATGACCCTCGCTGCCGGCCTCTCGCAGGTGCTGGATGAGCGCCGCTACACCGAGATCATCGTCACCCGCGTGACGGTGCCTGTGGGCGAGGACATTGGCTTCCTGCCCGGCACCGAGGAAGAAAAGATGAGCCCCTGGATGGGCGCCCTCGACGACAACCTCGAAGTGCTGGCACGCGGCGACAGCGGCGCCGGGGAATGGGGCCGCGCGGCCACCAACGACCTGGTGCGCAGCAAGATCAAGATCAAGAGCTTGAACTTCATGCGCGG
>CALMQC010000335.1 GCA_937871895.1 uncultured Roseateles sp.
TGCTCTCTGACGCCCTTGGTGAGCGACGCTCCCAGGTTGCCTGAGCCTGCAGCGCTTCCCAGCGTCAGGTTCCCGGACTTCTCCACACCGGCGCCGAGCTTCCTCTCGGACGGCCAGGAACGTCCTCCCCGAACCATCTGACCCATCAGGGCCTCCGAGGGAGGTCTGATTGGGCTCGTGCGTCCGCCAGGCGGCCGGCGCGCGAGAGTCCCTTGGCTATGGCGATGCCGAGCCGATGAACCAAATGGTCTCAAACAATGAACAACATCTTCTTCAGGCTGCTGCCTGCGGCGGTGCTGTGCCTGCCGCTGCTTGCGGTCGGCCAGACGGGTCGAGCTGACCCGGCAGCGGCGAAGGCATCAGCGCCCGCGCTGCGCTACCAGTCCGCCTTTGCCGACTACAAGCCCTGGCAGGACGCCAGCCCGGGCGACTGGCGCGCCCTCAATGACGCCTTGCGTGCACAGGCCGCCGGCGGCAGCGGGCATGCTGGACACGCTATGCCAGCCATGCCGGCCGCCGCGTCGGCCCCAGCGCCCAGCGCGTCAAAGCCTGTCATGCCGCACGGCGCGCACCACCAGCATGGAGGCAAGCAATGATGAAGCTGACCTCCGCCGCGTCGGCGGCCCTCCTGCTTGCAGGCTGTGCGTCGTTTTCGCCCGATGGCGGGGCGGGCAAGGTGTCCGAACTGACGAAGGAGCGCACGGGCCAGAGCGTCACCCTTCAACGGTCCGAGTCTGACGTGGATACCGCCAGCGGCCGCGTCGCCGAGTTGCTCAAGCAGCCCTTGACGGCGGACAGCGCCGTCGAGATTGCGCTGTTGAACAACTGGGGCCTGCAGGCAAGCTTTTCGGAGCTGGGCATCGCCGAAGCTGACCGGGTGCGTGCTGGCCGGCTGGCCAACCCGACCTTTTCCTTCGGCCGACTCAGCGGGCACGGCGTGACGGAGATCGACCGGTCCGTTGTGTTCGACGTCCTCGGCCTGTTGACATTGCCCTTCGCAAGCGAAGTGGCGCAGAGGCAACTCGAGCAGGCACAGTACCAGGCCGCATTTGACGCTGTCGGTGTGGCCGCTGAAGCACGCAAGGCGTTCTTCAGTGCGGTTGCAGCACAGGACCTCGTGGGCTACTACGAGCAGGTCAAGGACGCAGCCGACGCGTCCAACGACCTGGCGCGCCGGATGCTGCAGGCAGGCAACTTCAGCAAGCTTGCCCAGATGCGCGAGCAGGCCTTTTATGCCGACGCGACGAGCAATCTCGCGCGGGCCCGCCATCAGGCGGTTGCAGAGCGCGAGAGGCTGGTGCGGGCGCTTGGCCTGTCGGGTGACCAGCTCGCCTTCAAGCTGCCCGAGCATCTGCCCGACCTGCCTAAGTTGCATATCGAGCCGAGGGACGCCGAACAGACCGCCATCGACAAGCGCCTGGACGTGCAGATGGCCAAGCGCAGCGCTCAGGCCACAGCCAAGTCGCTCGGCCTGACGCGGGGCACCCGCTTCATCAATGTCCTGGAGGCCGGCTACACGAATAAAAGCCAGACCGGCGAGGCGCGCCAAAACGGCTACGAGATCCAGTTGGAGCTTCCGCTGTTCGACTTCGGCGCGACGCGCATGGCCCGGGCTGAGGCGCTCTACATGCAGGCGGTCCACCGGACCGCAGAGGTCGCCATCAACGCACGATCGGAAGTGCGGGAGTCCTACTCTGCCTACCGGACGGCTTTCGACCTGGCCAGGCACTATCGCGACGAGGTCGTTCCCCTTCGCAAGCGGATCTCGGACGAAAACCTGCTCCGCTACAACGGGATGCTGTCCAGCGTCTTCGAGCTTCTCGCCGATGCCCGCGACCAGGTGATGACCGTCACTGCTGCCATCGAAGCCCAGCGTGACTACTGGATTGCCGAGACCAACTTGCAGACCGCGTTGACCGGCCGCTCACCGGGCGGCAGCGCCGCCAAAGGCCCTGCCAAGAGCGCAGGCGCCGAGCCCGCCGGCCACTGAAAGACCCCGACATGACCAACCGCAGAACATTTTTCAGGGCAGCTGGCGCCACCTTCCTGGGCGCCGCTGCCGTCAGCCGCGTGGGCGCGGCCTCGCTACCCGAAGCCGTCATTCAGACGGCTGCGAACACGCAGGTCCCACCTTCACCGCCGAATGGCCGTCCGTTCAATCCACTGGTGACCCTCAATGGCTGGTCACTCCCCTGGCGCATGAAGGATGGCGTCAAGGAGTTCCACCTGGTGGCCGAGCCGGTGGTGCGCGAGATTGCCCCCGGCATGAACGCCAACCTCTGGGGCTACAACGGCTCCAGTCCCGGTCCGACGATCGAGGCCGTCGAAGGCGACCGGGTACGCATCTTCGTCACCAACAAGCTGCCTGAAGTGACGAGCGTGCACTGGCACGGCATCTTGCTGCCCTCGGGCATGGACGGCGTGACGGGGTTGACTCAACCGCCTATCGCCGTGGGCAAGACCTTCATGTACGAGTTCGTGCTGCAGCGCCCGGGCACGCACATGTACCACCCGCATGCCGACGAGATGACGCAGATGGCCATGGGGATGATGGGCTTGTTCATCATCCACCCCAAGGACCCGAAGCAGTACCGCGTCGATCGCGACTACGGCTTCATCCTGAACGCCTATGACATCGAGCCGGGCAGCGCCACGCCACGTGTGAACACGATGCTCGACTTCAATCTTTGGACGTGGAACAGCCGAGCCTTCCCCGGCATCGACCCCTTCGTTGCACGCACAGGCGAGCGGGTGCGCATCCGGGTTGGCAACCTGACGATGACCAACCACCCGATCCACATGCATGGCCCCCACTTCGAGGTGACCGGCACGGATGGTGGCTGGGTGCCCAAAAGCGCCCGTTGGCCCGAGGTCACGACCGACGTCGCCGTGGGCCAGATGCGCGCGTTCGAGTTCGACGCTGTCGCTGGCGACTGGGCCATCCACTGCCACAAGAGCCACCACACCATGAACGCGATGGGGCACAACGTCCCGACCATGATCGGTGTCGACCACACCGAGGTCGCCAAGAAGATCACCAAGCTGGTTCCCGACTACATGGTGATGGGCGACAAGGGCATGCACGACATGGCCGAGATGGAGATGCCCATCCCGGACAACACGCTGCCGATGATGACTGGCACAGGCCCGTTCGGTCCGGTCGGCATGGGCGGCATGTTCAGCGTTGTGAAGGTGCGCGACGACGTCAAGCGCGGCGACTACACCGACCCCGGTCCCTACAAGCACCCCGCGGGCACGCTGGCCAACGAATACACCGCCGACATGCCGGAGCCGGCGCGCGCCGCTGCGCCCAAGAGCGACACCAAACCCCTGCAAGTCCGCAAGCCCAGCGGACACCAAGGCCACTGAAGGAAACACGAATGAAGAAGCTACACGTTTTGACACTGGCCGCGCTCGTCGCCGCATCATCAGCCGCCATCGCCCACGGTGATGAGGAGCACGCCAAGCCGCGCAAGTTCGACCCGGCCAAGGTGGAGGCCACCGACTTTGGCCAGGAAGGCAACCCCAAGAAGGTCGCACGCACGATCAAGGTCGACATGGCCGACAGCATGCGGTTCACACCCGCTGACGTGACCGTCAAGCGCGGTGAGACCGTCAAGTTCGTTGTGCACAACGGCGGCCAGGTCCTTCACGAGATGGTGCTCGGCACCAAGAAGGCGATTGCTGAGCACGCCGAGTTGATGAAGAAGTTCCCGGACATGGAACACTCGGACCCGAACATGGCTCACGTCAAGCCTGGCAAGAGTGGCGAAATCGTCTGGCAGTTCACCAAGGCTGGCGAGTTCCAATTCGCCTGTCTGCAGCCGGGGCACTTTGAAGCCGGCATGGTCGGCAAGGTGACGGTCAAGTGAAGCGCCGCTTTGCACTGACGGCACTCGCCGCTGGTGCCGTGTCGCTTGCGCTGCCGGCACTCGCCGCTGCCAGCCTGCCTCCCGTGGACGTCTACAAGAGTCCGACCTGCGGCTGCTGCGGCGCTTGGGTCGACCACCTGAAGGCAGCCGGCTTCTCCGTGAGGGTCGTGGAAGTCGACGACATCGCGCAGGCACGCAAGCGCTTCGGCCTACCCGATAAGTTCGGCAGTTGCCACACCGGCGTCGTGGACGGCTACGTGGTCGAGGGCCATGTGCCGGCCGCGGAGATCAAGCGCTTGCTTTCTTCGAGACCTGCGGCCATTGGCCTTGCCGTTCCTGGCATGCCGATCGGCTCCCCCGGGATGGAGTACCCGGGGCGTAGCGACCCCTACGACGTATTGCTCATCGACCGAAAAGGACGTGAGTCCGTGTTCGCCCACTACCCCAAAGCCTGAAGGAGCCATTCATGAAGTTCAACCACCTCATTGCTGCCACCGCATTCGCGGCCACCGCCGTCCTCGCCCACGCGCAATCGGCGCCCGCGGCTTCTGCCGTGGATCACGCCGCACACCATGGCGCATCGGCAGCCGCACCGCAAAGCGATGGCGAGGTCCGCAAGGTCGACAAGGCCCAGGGCAAGCTGACCCTTCGCCATGGCCCCCTGGAGAACCTCTCCATGCCGGGCATGACCATGATCTTCAAGGTCGGCGATCCGAAGATGCTGGACAACCTCAAGGAAGGTGACAAGGTGAAGTTCACCGCCGAAAAGGTCAACGGCGCCTTCACCGTGACGGCCCTGCAGCCGGCCAAGTGAGCTGGCCTCCAGCGGCGGACTGCAGTAGGCAGAGGGAAATCCGTATGTAGATCTGACCTGAGCAACTGCCTCTCCTTACCGACGCATCGTTCCATGCCGCGTGAATCGCACCGGCAGAGATCGGTGCGTTTTCATTTCTGCCGCCGGCCATCGGGAATGACGGGACCGGACATTGCCGCAGGTGCCATGCCAATCCGGCCGCTTCGTCAACCAGCAACCGTTCTCGGGGAGTACCGACCAGATGACCGGATGACCTACGCCATACGGCCGGCACAGCGGTCAGCATGGCTGCGCTTGACGTTCAGCATGCCGAACCAGCCGAGTCGCCGCCACAATGGCGGCGAGGGAGGCACAACGCATGCAAGACAGTCTGGCCCTGCTGATCGACCATTGGAAGGCCGATCCGCACAGCACATTCAACAGCTGGTTCCTGTGGGAGGAGCGACTCAAGAACTTCCGCTCGATCCGCCGTGGCATCGGCCAAGTGGTCAAGGACATCGAAGCAGGCACCTTCGGCAATGCCTACCGGGGCTCATCACTGGAGACGGTCGTGGGCTCGGTCGCCGAGCAGCGCCAGATCTTCAAGGGTGCCGATCACGCCTTCCTTTGGAAGCCCAAGCTGCGCATCCCGGACATCTACGAGAACGCCGAGAACCAGCGCGCTTTTGCCCGGTTGCTGCATACCTGCGACTGCTGCGACACCGCGCAGGCCGTGGTGGAGGCCATCCAGCGTATCGACACCCTGCAGATCAAAGGCCTGGGGCCGGCGGTGGCCAACCTGCTGTACTTCATCCATCCCACCCTGGTCATGCCCTTCAACACGGCGATCGTGAAGGGCTACAACGCGGTCACCGGCGGCAACGTCAAGCTAGGCCGATGGGACCACTACCTATCAATGCGCGAAGGGGCGATCCGCTTGAACGTGCAGCATCGAACGCAGTTGTCGAACGACCTTGGCGCGCTGGCCGGCCTGCTTTTTGAGATTGGCTCGGGTCGCTACCAGGCGCCGCCAAGGGAAGGTGACGAAAGCCAGCTCAGGGCCTGGGAGGCAGACCTCGCCCAGGTTCGCGCGGAATCCGCAGCGTTGCAAAAGCAGTGGGCCGCCGAGCGCGAGAGCGACACCACTCACACGCAGATTCAAGGATGGCTGCGTGACCTCGGCAAGGCACTTGGCTTTGACGTCTGGATCGCCAGCAATGACCGCGGCCGTGCGTATGGCGGCGGCCAGCTGGGGGACGGCTGCATTTCCGACTTCACGCCGTCGGCCGGCAACGGTGCCGAAACGGTAAGACTGATCGACGTGGTCTGGCTTGAGCGAAACAGCGACCAGGTTCACGCCGCCTTCGAGGTCGAACACTCCACCTCGATCTACTCCGGCATCGTCCGAATGCTGGACCTGGCGCTCGGCACGACGGTCGGCGCCGGCAGCACGCTCTTTCTCGTTGCGCCGGATAGCCGACGCGATGACGTCCAACAGCAACTCCGGCGCCCGGCGTTCTCTCGCGTCTCGGAGCTGGGCATCCGTTACTTGCCCTACAGCCAACTTCAACAGCATCGGGAGGCGATGGCGCGGTTCGGATCCGGGCTCAAGCCGATGCTGGAGATTTCTCAGCTCTTGCACTGAACCGCTTCGGTCGGTGGCGTGCATTGAAAAAGACGCTTGACCTTGCCATTGTGGGAAGCTTCAAAGTGAACCCGTCGATTCAATGACAGGAGTTCGAGATGATCGCTTTCGAAGTCAATGACATGACCTGTGGTCGCTGTGTCAGCGCCATCGCCCAGGCAGTCAGGCGGGTAGACGACGCTGCCGAGGTGTCGGTCGATCTGGGGACCAGACGCGTCGAGATCCGCACGTCGGCGGCCGACGTTGCCGGCCTGCAGGCGGCCATCCAGGAAGCGGGTTATTCGCCCACGACCGCTCGGGCTGCATCCTCTGCTGTTCCTACTCGGGCAAGGGGTGGCTGCTGCTGCAGCCGTTGAGCCGGATGGCTTGACTGAGGTCAAGGGTTACGCAGGCATGCTCAGGGAGCATGAGCGCCATGAACCCATTCGTACCAGTCACTCACTACAGCCGTACTTGCGCCGACCAGACGGTCGCGCATACCTTGCAACCCTCAGGCGGGTCAGATGTCAGATCGCGATGACAACGGCGCGCTGAAGGCGGCAGAGCTGCTTTCCACGGCCGGCGCCGCAGTCCTGGGCGCTGGTCTTGCCCTTCTTTGGCCTCGGTTTGGCAATTTCGCCATCCCCTTGATCGCGGTCGGTCTGGTGGGGCATGCCGCGGGCATGGTCCTCAAGCATTGGCTGCAGCGGGGCCAGCCACAACCTGGCTGGAGCCATACCCTGGTGTGGCTGTGCTGGCTGGCCATGGCCGTTCTAATGGCCGGGCTCGGCTGGCGTGTCATGAACGGATGAATCGGAGAACAAGATGGACCATCGTCACCACGAACACATCTCGTCTGCTGCCACGCCTCCGGCGCCAGGTGGCGTGACGGTCTACACCTGTCCCATGCATCCGGAAGTCCGTCAGGATCATCCAGGTAGTTGCCCGAAGTGCGGCATGAACCTGGTGCCGGTCCAAGGCGGGGAAGGCGCGGCGACCACCTCCGAGCATCATGATCATCAAGGCCACGGCCACGGCCACATGCCCGCCCATGGCGGGCCGCAGCAAGCGCCGGCGTCCGGTCATGCCCATCACTCACTCGGTCCGGCCACTGCCTTGCGACCCGCAGCCGCAGCCGCGGGGGAAGCGTCGGGCGCCGCCGAGGCTGCACCGGCGGGCACGATCTACACCTGCCCGATGCACCCGGAGATCCGGCAGGATCACCCCGGCAGTTGCCCCAAGTGCGGGATGACCTTGGAACCGTTGATCCCGGAGGCGACGGCCGACGACGACAACCCTGAATTGCGGGACTTCACGCGCCGTTTCTGGTGGACCTTGCCCCTCACCGTGGTGGTCACGACGCTGGCGATGGTGGGCCACCGGTTCGGGATCATGGACCCCGCTCAGCAGAGCTGGCTGGAGCTCGTGCTGTCGTTGCCGGTCATCCTATGGGCCGGTTGGCCCTTCTTCGCTCGATGCTGGCAATCGCTGATCCATCGCAGTCCGAACATGTGGACCTTGATCGGCATCGGCACCGGGGCGGCGTTTGTGTACAGCGTGGTCGCGACGGTGGCGCCGGAGCTCTTTCCGCCCAGCTTTGCAGCCCACGGGCGGATCGGCGTCTACTTCGAGGCAGCGGCGGTCATCATCTCGCTGACGCTGCTGGGGCAGATGCTGGAGCTGAAGGCACGGTCGCAGACCTCTGCCGCCATCAAGTCGCTGCTCGGACTGGCCCCGAAAACGGCCCGTCGCATCGAGGCCGATGGCAGCGAGTCGGACGTTCCACTGACCCACGTGCACGTCGGTGACCGACTGCGCATCCGTCCCGGCGAGAAGGTTCCCGTGGACGGCGTTGTCCTCGAAGGCAGCAGCGCCATCGACGAGGCCATGCTGACGGGTGAGCCGGTGCCTGTGACGAAGCGGCCGGGCGACAAGGTTATCGGGGCCACCATCAACACGACCGGGTCGCTCGTGATGCAGTCTGAACGCGTAGGGTCTCAGACGATGCTGTCCCAGATCGTGCAGATGGTGGCGCAGGCACAGCGGTCCAAGGCTCCGATGCAGCGCATGGCCGACCAGGTCGCCGGCTATTTCGTGCTCGTGGCGATCGGCATCGCCTTGCTGGCCTTCTTTGGCTGGGGATTGTTCGGTGGAGAGCAAGGGTGGCAATTTGGCCTCATCAACGCCGTCTCGGTCCTCATCATTGCCTGCCCCTGCGCGCTGGGCCTGGCCACGCCCATGTCGATCATGGTCGCCACCGGCAAGGCGGCAACCCAGGGCATCTTGTTCCGCGACGCCTCCGCGATCGAGAACTTCCGCCGTGTCGACACGATGATCGTCGACAAGACCGGGACGCTGACCGAGGGCAAGCCGGCCTTCGATCGGGCTATTGCAGCGCCCGGCCTCAGCGAAGAGGAGGTATTGCGTCTGGCTGCCAGTCTGGACCAGGGCAGTGAACATCCGCTCGCTCACGCCATCGTCGACGCAGCGCGGACCCGCAAGCTCAACCTGGCGACCGCCGTGGACTTCGAGTCTTCCACGGGCATCGGTGTCAGAGGTGTTGTCGAGGGCCAGAAGCTCGCTCTCGGCAACACGGCTCTCATGGAGCAGGATGGCGTGGACGTGTCTTCGTTGCGTGCTTCCGGCGAGGAGCTGCGCCTGCAGGGCAGCAGCGTGATGTTCCTGGCGCGCGAGGGTCGCCTGCTGGGCATCGTGGCCGTGTCGGACCCCATCAAGGCAAGCACGCCCGAGGCCGTCCAAAGCCTGCATGACGCCGGCATGCGCGTGGTGATGGCGACCGGCGACGGCCTGACCACGGCGCAGTCCGTCGCGAAGAAGCTAGGCATCGACGAAGTTCATGGCGAGGTCAAGCCCGCCGACAAGCTCGCGCTGGTGGATCGCCTGCAACGCGAAGGCCGCGTCGTGGGCATGGCCGGCGACGGCATCAATGACGCGCCGGCCCTCGCCAAGGCCGATGTTGGCGTGGCCATGGGAACCGGTACCGATGTGGCGATGAACAGCGCGCAGGTCACCCTCGTCAAAGGCGACCTGCGCGGCATCGCCCGGGCGCGCGGGATATCTCAAGCCACCATCGCCAACATGCGCCAGAACCTGGTCTTCGCCTTCGTCTACAACGCACTCGGCGTGCCGGTGGCAGCGGGTGTGCTCTATCCCTTCACGGGCTGGCTCTTGTCGCCCATGATCGCGGCGCTGGCCATGAGCCTGTCCTCCGTCAGCGTGGTCTTCAACTCCTTGCGCCTGCGGGGTTCGCGATGAGCGGCCCCGGCGATCCACGTCAATGGCCACAAATATCGAGGCACCGTGCGGTTTGCTTGATCGTCATCAAGTCGACGCTCGACGAGCGTGCCTAAGCTGTTTCCATCGAAATTCACTGAGGTGTCCCTCATGAAACACGCTTTGACCGCCGCTGTGGTCTCGGTCTGTCTGGTCCTCGTTTCGGGCGCGGCACTGGCGCAGGCGACTGCAGCGTCCGCCCCAATGGGCTCCGCCTCAATGCCGCACGAATGCAAGTCCAGGCATGATCACGGCGCCGAACGCGGCATGCCTTCCGGTGCAACGATGAACTGCGCCAAGAGCGCCGATGAGGCGGCATCTGCCCCGGCCAAAAGGAAGGTCAAGCCTCACGACCACGCGAAGTTCCACAAGAACCAAGGCTGAGCCGAACGGAGCTAGGGACGATTGCACCCACGTGGACAACATCTCCGTGAGCGTCCACCGGTTCGCTGCCGTTCTACCCAAGGGTGATCGCAGACCACCTAACGCTCATAGACTGTGACCATGGCGCTGAAAAAGGCTTACCGACGCTGGATCGCGAGCGTACTCGCGGTGCTGCTGGTCTGCCTGCAGCTTTCGATGGCGTCCTACGCGTGTCCAGTATCCGCCGGATCTGGAACGGCGGTCATGGCTCGCATGGCAGGTATGCCTGACTGCGATCGGATGTCCCCGGGGGACAGCGAGCAACCGCAGCTCTGCAAGGCGCATTGCGACCGCGACAAGCAGACGGTCAACAGCGTACCTGCGGTGCACTTCACGCCCGCGGCGCTCCTTGACCGGATGTCGACTCGCTTGGCACTGTGGCTTCCGCCGGAAGCAGCCGAGGCGCTTCCGGCAGTTGTTGCCGCCCACAACGACCCGCCTGACGGCGCACCGCCGGTCTACCTCTTCTTTCAGGTTCTCCGCAATTAACCCTTGATGGTCCCGCCGCCGCCTGCGCGGCGGCGCGCTCACATCTCGCGATCGCACTTGATCGCTCCTTGGGTCTTAGTGGAGAGCCGTCATGGCCATCTTTCTGCGGGTGGGATCGTCATCCCGCTCCTTGGGCACAGCCAACTTCTTGGCCGCCAACTCTCTGGCGACCGCCCCGCAGGGACGTGCCGCATTGCTCAGAATCGATCGCGAGCGGGTCGTCGATGTGGAGAGCTTTCCCCTCTCAGCGCTAGAGCGACTCAGCCAGGGCCGCGAGTCGATGGCCACGCCCGATCTCCATGGTGCGAAGCCTGCGCCGCTACTCGCCATCAAATCCACTCCCCGCAAATCGTGGCAAGCGCAGAAATGCTCGCCGCGAGCGCACCTGCGCCGAACAAGCGCCTCATACACAACTGCGCGGAGTGCCACCAGTGCTCTTGAAAGACGTGCCGAGCCCGTCGCCCAAGAAGTCGGGGGCCGAAGTATGTCGAACTTTAACGAACGAATCCACGGACGTCCTGATCTCGCCCGGCGATGGGTACGCGCCTTCGCCTGCAGCGTGGTGATCGTTGCCACCGCGGGCCACGTCCAAGCCCAGGAGGTTGTGCTGGGATCGAACCTGCAAGGGCTGCTGACGTTCGCGAGGGCACAAAGCCCGGAGCTGAAAGCGATGCGACAGGAGGCCGACGCAGCCGCGCAGCGTGTAGGTCCTGCCGGCGCGCTACCCGATCCGGTACTGCGCGTCGAGCTCATGAACATCAACAACTACGGCTCGGACATGTCGCCTAGTCTGCTGCCCTGGAAGGTCGGCGAAACCAAGTACACGCTCATGCAGGCGCTGCCGCTGTGGGGGAAGCGCGACCTCAAGCGCGACGCGGCGAGCGCCGACGCGCGCCAGGCCGATGCCCGAGCCGACGCCGCCTGGGCCGAACTCGCGGCGCGCATCAAGGCGACCTATGCCGAGTACTACCGGGCCGCAGGCAACGAGCGGCTCTCCACCGAAGTCCTGGGGCTGATGGCGCGCCTGGAACAGGTGTCGCAGACCCGATATGCCGGTGGCATTGCCGGGCAGTCCGATGCAATCCGCGCCCAGTTGGAGCAGACCGCGATGCGCGCTGAACTTATCGCCCTGGACGGCGAGAAGCGGCAGATCCGCGCCCGGCTCAATGCATTGCTCGCTCGCGACAGCGCCGCGCCCCTGGCCGAACCGCTCGCCCTACGCCCGGTGCCGCCGGTCACGACGGCGGACGCTGCGTCACTGGCTGAACGCGCCCGTACCCGCAACCCGCTGATCCAGGCCGAGCTGGCTCGCGTCGCCGCAGCGCAGAAGAACCGCGACCTCACCCAGCGCAACCGCTACCCGGACCTGACCATCGGGGTGTCGCCGTCGCAGATGGGCTCGCGCATCACAACCTGGGGCGTGATGGTGGAGATGAACATCCCGCTGCAGCAGGATTCCCGCCGCAGCGAGGAGCGCGAGGCCGAGGCCATGGTGGCCGCCGCGCGCTCCCGCACCGAGAGCCTGTCGCAGCAACTGCTGGGCGACCTCGCCGTGAACTTGGCCGGCCTGGAGGCCGCACGGCGCACCGAGACGCTAGTGAAGACCCAGCTCCTGCCGCAATCGGAGCTGGGGCTGCAGTCCGCGCTGGCGGCCTACGAAAACGGCAAGGCCGAGTTCTCGATGCTGCTGGAAGCCCAGCGGCAGATCCGCAAGGCCCGGCAAGAAATCCTCAAGTCGCAGGTCGAAGCGCAGATGCGCCTGGCCGAGATCGAACGCATCCTGGGAGAAGACCTGTGAAGACCTCCACCATCGTGTCCGCCGTCGTCCTGCTCGGGGCGGTCGGTGCGGGCAGCTACTGGCTGGGCGCCCGCTCGCAGCAGCATCCGCCCGAGGGTTCGGTCGCCAGCGCCGCGTCCGCGCCCGCTGCGGCGCCCAAGCAGCGCAAGCTGCTCTACTACCGCAACCCGATGGGGCTGGCGGATACCTCGCTGACACCAAAGAAGGACCCGATGGGGATGGACTACATCCCGGTCTACGAGGGCGAAGACGAATCGACGCCGGGCGCCGAGGCCGCGTCGCCCAACCAGGTCCGCATCAGCACCGAGAAGATCCAGAAGCTCGGCGTGCGCACCGAGCCCGCCGCGATGCGCCTGCTCGGCAAGACAGTGCGTGCCGCAGGCCGCATCGAGCCCGACGAACGCCGCGTCTTCGCGGTCACGGCCAAGTTCGAGGGCTATGTCGAACGGCTGCACGTCAACGCGACCGGCCAGCCCGTCGCCAAGGGCCAGCCGCTGTTCGAGGCCTACAGCCCCGAGCTCGTGTCGGCCCAGCGCGAGTACGCGATCGCGATGCAGGGGCTCGAGGCCATGAAGGATGCCGGCCCCGAGGCGCAGGCCGGCATGCGGCAGCTGGCCGACTCCAGCCTCGCGCGGCTGCGCAACTGGGACCTGTCTCCGTCGCAGGTGACGGCCCTGATGAAGTCCGGCCAGCCGCAGCGCACGATCTCGTTCCCGTCGCCCGTCTCCGGCATCGTCTCGGAGAAGAAGGCACTGCAGGGCATGCGCTTCATGCCCGGCGAGATGCTCTACCAGGTGACCGACCTGTCGTCGGTCTGGGTCGTCGCCGATCTGTCCGAGCAGGACATCGGCCTGGTCAAGAGCGGCGCGAAGGCGCGCGTCACGACGACCGCCTACCCCACGGCGACCTTCGAGGGACGCATCACCTACATCTACCCCACGCTGAAGGCGGAGACGCGCAGCATTCCGGTGCGCGTGGAGATGGCCAACCCGGGCGGCAGGCTCAAGCCCGCGATGTTCGCCCAGGTCGAGCTGTCAGTTGGCGGGAAGTCGCAGGTGCTGACCGTACCGGACTCGGCCGTGATCGACAGCGGCACGCGGCGCATCGTGCTGGTCCAGGTCAAGGAGGGCCGGTTCGAGCCGCGTGAGGTCGACACCGGCGCGCGCAGCGACAATTACGTCGAGATCCTCAAGGGCGTGCGCGACGGCGAGCAGGTCGTCGTCGCCGCGAACTTCCTGATCGACGCGGAGAGCAACCTGAAGGCGGTCGTGGGCGGGCTCGGCGGACACGCTGGACATGGCAGCCCGGCCAAAGGCACGGATACCGCGGCATCGAGCGCCACATCGGCAACGGCCGCAGCACCCAAGGCACGCGCCACGACCCCTGCCGCGGTCGGCCACGAGGCCGAAGGCACCGTCGACGGCATCGACCTCAAGGCCGGCACGCTCAGCCTCAATCACGGCCCGGTGGCCAGCCTCAAATGGCCGGCGATGACGATGGAATTCAAGGCGGCCAATGCCTCGCTGCTCGCCGGCCTGAAGCCGGGCCAGGCCGTGCGCTTCGAGTTCGTCGAGCGCCAGCCGGGCGAATACGTCGTGACCTCGATCACTGGCGCGTCGCCGGCCCGCCCGGCGCCGCCCGCACCCAGTGCGGCGGCCACCTCGCACTCCGGCCACTGAGCGAGGGACGCCATGCTCTCCAGAATCATCCAGTGGTCCGGCAGGAACCCGTTCCTGGTCCTGCTCGCCACGCTGTTCGTGGTCCTCGGCGGCGTCTACGCCGTGATGAAGACACCGCTCGATGCACTGCCCGACCTGTCGGACGTGCAGGTCATCGTCTACACCGAGTACCCGGGCCAGGCGCCGCAGGTCGTCGAAGACCAGGTGACCTATCCGCTGACCACCGCCATGCTGGCGGTGCCGAAGTCGAAGGTGGTGCGCGGCTTCTCGTTCTTCGGCGCCTCGTTCGTCTACGTGATCTTCGAGGACGGCACCGACATCTACTGGGCTCGCAGTCGGGTCCTGGAGTACCTGAACTTCGCATCCAGCCGCCTGCCCAAGGGTGTGTCGCCCGCGCTCGGGCCTGATGCCACCGGGGTCGGCTGGGTCTACCAGTACGCGCTGCTGGCCAAGAACAAGACGCTGGCCGAACTGCGCACGATCCAGGACTGGTATGTGCGCTACCAGCTCACCAAGGCGCCCGGCGTGGCCGAGGTCGCGTCGCTGGGCGGCTTCGTGCAGACCTACCAGGTCACCGTCGACCCGCTCAAGCTCAAGAGCTTCGGCATCCCGCTGATGAAGGTGTCGCAGGTCATCCGCGACTCCAACCGCGATGTCGGTGGCCGCGTGGTCGAGATGGCCGAAACCGAGTTCATGGTGCGCGGCAAGGGCTACCTGCGCAACAAGGCCGACATCGAGCAGCTGGTGGTCAAGAGCGAGGGCGGCACGCCGGTGCTGATCCGCGACATCGCCCGCGTCGAGATGGCCCCCGACGAGCGCCGCGGCCTGTCCGAACTGAACGGCGAAGGCGAGGTCGTGTCCGGCATCGCGATGTCGCGCTTCGGGCAGAACGCGCTGGAGGTGATCCACAACCTCAAGGCCAAGGTCACCGAGATCTCGGCCGGCCTGCCCGAGGGCGTGACGATCCAGGCCGTCTACGACCGCTCCGACCTGATCCACCGCGCCATCGCCAACCTGCAGCGCACGCTGCTGGAGGAAAGCCTGATCGTCGCCGCCGTCTGCGTGATCTTCCTGATGCACATGCGCTCGGCGCTGGTGGCCATCCTGATGCTGCCGGTGGGCGTGCTGATCTCGTTCATCGCCATGCACCTGCTGGGCATGAATTCGAACCTGATGAGCCTGGGCGGCATCGCGATCGCCATCGGCGCGATGGTCGACGCGGCCATTGTGATGATCGAGAACGCCCACAAGCACCTGGAGCGCCTCAAGCCGGATCACACGGTGAAGGACCGTGCCGATGCGATGCTCGACGCCTGCAAGGAAGTGGGGCCGGCCCTGTTCTTCTCGCTGCTGATCATCACCGTGTCGTTCCTGCCGGTCTTCACGCTGGAGTCGCAGGAGGGGCGGCTGTTCTCGCCGCTGGCCTACACGAAGACCTTCTCGATGGCCGGCGCGGCGCTGCTGTCGGTGACGCTGGTGCCGGTGCTGATGATGCTGTTCATCCGCGGCAAGATCATGCCGGAGGCGAAGAACCCGCTGAACCGCTTCCTGATCTGGGTCTACCGGCCGATCATCGCCGGGGTCATGCGTTGGAAGCTGGTCACCATCGCCCTGGCCCTGGTCGCGCTGGGCGTGTCCTGGTACCCGGCCTCGAAGCTCGGCAGCGAGTTCATGCCCACGCTCAACGAAGGCACGCTGCTGTACATGCCGGCCTCGCTGCCGGGCATGTCGATCACCAAGGCCGCCGAGGTGCTGCAGACGCAGGACAAGATCATCAAGAGCTTCCCCGAGGTGGCATCGGTCTACGGCAAGGCGGGACGCGCCAACACCGCCACCGACCCGGCGCCCACCGAAATGTTCGAGACGGTCATCAACCTGAAGCCACAGGAAGAGTGGCGCCCGGGCATGACCACCGACAAGCTGATCGCCGAGATGGACAAGGCGCTGCAGTTCCCGGGCGTGTCAAACGCCTGGACCATGCCGATCAAGGCGCGCATCGACATGCTGTCCACCGGCATCCGCACGCCGATCGGCATCAAGGTGTTCGGCAAGGACCTGGGCGAGATGGAGAAGCTCGCCAAGGAGATCGAGGCCGTGGTCAAGACCGTGCCGGGCACGACCTCCGCCTTCGCGGAGCGCCTGACGGGCGGCAGCTACCTCAACATCGAGCCCGACCGCGCGGCACTGGCCCGCTACGGCTTGTCGGTGGGCGAACTGCTGGACGTGGTCGGCTCGGCGCTCGGCGGCGAGATGGTCACGACCACCGTCGAGGGCCGCGAGCGCTTCGGCGTGACCGTGCGTTACCCGCGCGAGCTGCGCAGCAACCCCGAGCAGATCGAGCGCGAGGTGCTGGTGCCGGTGATGGGTGGCGCCATGGTGCCGCTGGGCCAGGTGGCCAAGGTCGTGGTCGCGCGCGGCACGCCCGGTATCCGGACCGAGAACGCACTGCTTTCAGCGTACATCTTCGTCGACATCCGTGATCGCGACATCGGCTCCTACGTCGCCGACGCACGCAAGGCGGTGGCCGAACAGGTGAAATTCCCGGCCGGCTACTACATCACCTGGAGCGGCCAGTTCGAGGCGATGGAGCGCGCGATCGAGAAGATGAAGATCGTCGTACCGGTCACCCTGTTGCTGATCTTCCTGCTGCTGTACCTCAACTTCCGGAGGCTCACCGAGACCCTCATCGTGATGCTGTCGGTGCCCTTCGCGCTGGTCGGCGGCATCTGGCTGATGTGGTGGCTGGGCTACAACCTCTCGGTGGCCGTGGCAGTGGGCTTCATCGCGCTGGCCGGCGTGGCCGCCGAGACCGGCGTCGTGATGCTGATCTACCTGGACCACGCCTGGGAGCATGCGCGCGAGCGCTGCCGTGCCGAAGGCCGCGTGCCGGGACCGTCGGACCTGTATGGCGCGGTGATGGAAGGCGCGGTCGAGCGGGTGCGCCCGAAGATGATGACCGTCGTCGCCATCATGGCCGGCCTGCTGCCCATCATGTGGGGCAGCGGCACCGGCTCGGAAGTGATGAGCCGCATCGCCGCTCCGATGGTGGGCGGAATGATCTCGTCGACCATCCTTACGCTGTGCGTTATTCCCGCGCTTTATGCGCTGCTCAAACAGTGGCAACTGGAGCGCGCCTCGCGCAGAGCACCTGAGATGAAGCAGGCCGTGGTTTATCCGCCGGGGCAAACGTCATGACCCCTGCTTGCACGTTCTCACAGGACATTGTCAAAGAGTAGCCTTTGATGGGTACCGGCTATGGCGATTGCGCAGATGGAGGACTGCGCCGGCGCGCAGCAACTGAATGAGGGGGTTGACCTCTTGCTACGCTATGAAGGCAGATCCTGCCGGGGCCATGGAACGCGAAGCAGGGGCTAGTGCCATGTCACTTTGCCACCTGCAGAGAACTGCGGCCGCTGGGCTGACCACAGCAACGCTGCCTCGATGAGCAAAGAGCCATGCGGTTCGAAAATCGCCATCAGCTCGCAGTGTGGACGCAGTCCGATATGGGGCAAGGAGTGGATTCAGAGTTCGGTCGCGTGCATCAAGCCATGTCGGCAGAGTTGGCATGCGCTTCGGTTGCGGATCGCATCTGGTGCCTGGTGACATCGTTCACGCAGGCCACACCGCAACCGGTCAGCAGGCACACGGCATAGTCTCCAGGCCTCCACTAGCGTATGTGATCGGACCTCGGTGGCGCGTCTGGTGGCGGCCCCAGTAGAGCCGCAATGATGGGACAAGGATGTGCATGACCCGTTGCCTCACACTCGGCAAGCAGGTCTCGCAGCACCGATTGCATGCGCCTGAGGTCA
>CALMQC010000336.1 GCA_937871895.1 uncultured Roseateles sp.
TGCCGACGGCCAGCAGCAGGCCGGCGGCCGTTGGCAGCGCCTGCACCTGGGCCAGCAAAGGCATCAAGAGGCCCAGCGCCACGCCCGCCCACAGCATGCGCGGCGCATGCCGCAGCGCCACCCAGCGCCCGGCCGCCCAGGCCCCCAGCACCACGCCCACCGCCACGGCCGCCTGCAGGTAGGCCGCCTGGTCCAGAGGCAGCGCCAGACGCACCTGCGCCCAGCGCAGCACCGCAAACTGCAGCGTGGCGCCCACGCCCCAGAAGATGGTCGTGGCGGCCAGCGAGAGCCCGCCCTCGGCGTCGCGCCACAAGCGCAAGTTGGCGGCCCAGAACTGCCGGCAAGAGCACAGGCAAGAGCGCTGCGCCTGCCCAAAGTCCGGCACCCGCCGGTAGCCGGTGTCCGGGATGAAGGCATTGAGCCCGCTCGACAGCAAGTACACCGCCAGCAACGCCGCCAGCGAGCCCTGCAGCCCGCCCACGAGCCCGAGCCAGGCGGCGCTCACCAGCAGGCCTCCCAGCCCCGCGCCCAGCAGCGCCGCGCCCACCACGGTGATCTCGATCCAGGCATTGGCCCGCACCAGCAGCGGCGCCGGCACCAGCTCCGTCACCAATCCGTATTTGGCAGGCGCGTAGCCCGCCGCCCCCAGGCCCACCAGCACCATCGCCAGCACCGGGTGCAGGCCCGCGAGCATGGCCAGCAAGCCGGTCAGCTTCACGAGGTTCATCACCGTCATCACGCGGCCCTTGGCGTAGGCATCGGCCAGCGGCCCCACCCAGGGCGCGAGCGGCACATAGGCCGCAATCAGGCCCACCTTGAGCAGCGGCGCCCACCAGGCCGGCAGCCCTTGCGCCTGCAGCAACGCAATGGCCACGATCAGGAGCGCGTTGTCCGCCAGGGCCGACGCAAACTGCGCCCCCATCAGCCAGCCAAAGCCCCGTGGCAGCCCGCCCGGGGCTGCTGTCATCGACACCGTTCCGCCATGCAGCGCAGCATCGCTGCCACGCATGACGCGGCCATGAAAAAAGGGGCCTCGCAAGGCCCCTTCGCGTCGCGTCGCGCGCCGTGTCAGCGGCCGATGCCGCTGTACTCGAAGCCCAGCGTCTTCATCAGCTTGGGGTCGTAGAGGTTGCGGCCGTCAAAGATGACCGGTTGCTTCAGCGCCGCCTTGATGCCGTCGAAGTCCGGCGTGCGGAACTCCTTCCACTCGGTGACGATCAAGAGCGCATCGGCGCCCGGCAGCACCTCCTCACCACGCGTCACAAAGGTGATGCCGGCCTTGTCGCCCACGATGCGCTTGGCTTCGGTCATGGCCACGGGGTCATAGGCCACCACGGTGGCGCCGCGCTTGATCAGCTCGTCGATGATGACCAGCGAGGGCGCCTCGCGCATGTCGTCGGTGTTGGGCTTGAAGGCCAGGCCCCAGAGCGCGAACTTGCGGCCCGCGAGGTTCTCGCCAAAACGGCTGGTCACCTTCTGCACCAGCACGCGCTTCTGGTGCTCGTTGGCCTCTTCCACGGCCGTCAGCACCTTGAGCGTCATGCCCGCGTCGGCGGCCGACTTGACCAGCGCCTTCACGTCCTTGGGGAAGCAAGAGCCACCGTAGCCCGCGCCGGGGAACAGGAACTGATAGCCGATGCGCGGGTCCGAGCCGATGCCGCGGCGCACCAGTTCGATGTCGGCGCCCAGGCGCTCGGCCAGCAGGGCCAGCTCGTTCATGAAGCTGATGCGCGTGGCCAGCATGGCGTTGGCCGCGTACTTGGTGAACTCGGCGCTGCGCACGTCCATCACCAGCATGCGGTCCTGGTTGCGCGTGAAGGGCGCGTAGAGCGCGCGCATCAAGAGCGTGGCCTGCTCGTCGTCGGAGCCCACCACGATGCGGTCCGGCTTCATGAAGTCTTCAACCGCCGCGCCTTCCTTCAGGAACTCGGGGTTCGAGACCACGGCGTAGCCGATGTTCACACCGCGCTTGTCCAGCTCTTCCTTGATCGCGGCACGCACCTTGTCGGCCGTGCCCACGGGCACCGTGCTCTTGTCGACGATGACCTTGAACTCCTTCATCCGCGCGCCGATGGAACGCGCCGCCGCCACCACGTACTGCAGGTCGGCCGAACCGTCTTCGTCTGGCGGCGTACCGACGCCGATGAAGAGCAGCGTGCCATGCTGCACGGCGGCGTCCACGTCCGTCGTGAACTGAAGGCGGCCGGCCTCCACATTGCGCTTGACCACCGCGTCCAGGCCCGGCTCATGGATGGGGATGCCCCCCTCATTCAGGATGCGAATCTTCTCGGGGTTCACATCCAGGCAGACGACGTGATTCCCCATCTCCGCGAGACAGGCGCCGGTGACCAGGCCCACGTAGCCGGTTTCGATGGCAGTGACTTTCATTCAGTTCCCTTGCTTTTTCATGAGGCCGGCGGCCCCGAACAACTTGTAGCTTGCGACCGTGACA
>CALMQC010000337.1 GCA_937871895.1 uncultured Roseateles sp.
ACGCGCCGCGGGCCGCCCCAGACGCCGATGATGATGTACATCGGGATCAGGGTCGCCTCGAAGAACACGTAGAACAGCATGCCATCGAGGGCCGAGAACACGCCGACCATCAGACCCGACAGGATCAGGAAGGCGCCCATGTACTGGTTGACGCGCGTGTCGATCACCTCCCAAGCGGCGATCACCACGATGACGGTGATGAAGGCCGTCAGCGGCACGAACCACATCGAGATGCCGTCCACCCCGAGGTGGTAGCGGATGTTGAAGCGCTCGATCCAGGCCTGGTTCTCAACGAACTGCATGGCAGCGGTCGAGGTGTCGAAACCCGTGATCAGGGGCACGGTGACCAGGAAGCTGGCCACGGCCGCCACCAAAGCCAGCCAGCGCACGGCCGGGGCGTTCTCGTCACGCCCGAGCGCCAGCAGCAGTGCGCCGCAGACGATGGGCAGAAAGATTGCAAGACTCAGCAACATATTCTTGTTCTCCGCCTTCAGCTCATTGACCCAGCAGGGCCTTGAACTGAGGCTCGATATACGGCCAGAGCTTCCAGGTCATCAGACCCACCACGCCCACGATCATGACCAGGGCGTACAAGGGCAGCAGGCCGGTCTGCAAGCGCCGCACCAAGCCGGCGACGCCGCCCACCGCATGGGCCGAGCCATTGATGACCACGCCGTCGATCAAGCCGGCGTCACCACCCTTCCAGAGGCCGATGCCGATCCAGCGCGCGGCACGGGCCAGGATGTTCTCGTTGACCCAGTCCATGTAGTACTTGTTCTCCAGCACCACGACGACGGGGCGCAGGACCTTGGCGATGGTGGCCGGCACCGACGGCACCACCATGTAGAACACATAGGCCGTGACGACGCCGCCCAGCGCCAGCCAGAACGGCAGTGTGGTGAAGGCATGCAGGGCCATGGCGGTGGCACCGTGGAACTCCTCAGCCAGCTCATGCATCGCATGGTGGGCGTGCGAGTTCACAAAGATGGCGTCCTTGAAGAAGTCGCCATAGAGCATGGGCTGGATCGTCAGGTAGCCGATCACCACCGAGGGGATGGCCAGCAGCAGCAGCGGCGCCCAGACCACGGCGGGCGACTCATGCGGCGTGTGCGCATGGCCGTGGTCGTCGTCGCCATGATCGTCATGATGGTCGTGCTCGCCCGGGAAAGGTTTGTGATGGAAGTGCTCCTTGCCGTGGAAGACCAGGAAGTACATGCGGAAGGAATAGAAGGCGGTGACGAATACGCCCAGGGTCACGGCGAACTGCGCGAAACCGGCGCCTGGCAGGTGGCTGGCGTGCACGGCCTCGATGATCGAGTCCTTGGAATAGAAACCCGAGAAGAACGGCGTCCCGATCAACGCCAGCGAGCCCAGCAGCGACGTGATCCAGGTGATCTTCATGTACTTCCAGAGGCCACCCATGTTGCGGATGTCTTGGTCGTGGTGCATGCCGATGATCACGGAGCCGGCGCCGAGGAACAGCAGGGCCTTGAAGAAGGCGTGCGTCATCAGGTGAAAGACGGCCACCGAGTAGGCGGAGGCGCCAAGGGCCACGGTCATGTAGCCCAGCTGAGACAAGGTCGAGTAGGCGACCACACGCTTGATGTCGTTCTGGATGATGCCCAGGAAGCCCATGAACAGGGCCGTGATCGAGCCGATGACGAGCACGAAGTTCAGGGCCGTGTCCGACAACTCAAACAGCGGCGACATGCGCGTCACCATGAAGATGCCGGCCGTCACCATGGTGGCGGCGTGGATCAGGGCCGAGATCGGCGTCGGGCCTTCCATCGAATCGGGCAGCCAGACGTGCAGCGGGAACTGGGCCGATTTGCCCATCGCGCCGATGAACAGGCAGATGCAGGCCACGGTCAGCATCATCCAGTCGCTGCCGAAGATGCCGGTCAGGATCGGCGCATTGAACTTGACCTGCGCCAGGTCGTTGGACTTGGCGAAGATCTCGGCGTAGTTCAGCGAGCCGGTGTAAGCCACCAGCAGACCGATGCCGAGGATGAAGCCGAAGTCACCGACCCGGTTGACCAGGAAGGCCTTCATGTTGGCGAACACCGCTGTCGGCTTCTTGAACCAGAAGCCGATCAGCAGGTAGGAGACCAGGCCCACTGCTTCCCAGCCGAAGAAGAGCTGCAGCAGGTTGTTGCTCATGACCAGCATGAGCATCGAGAACGTGAACAGCGAGATGTAGGAGAAGAAGCGCTGGTAGCCCGGATCCTCTTCCATGTAGCCGATGGTGTAGATGTGCACCATCAGAGACACGAAGGTCACCACGCACATCATCATGGCGGTGAGTCCGTCGATCAGGAAACCAACCTCCATCTTCAGGCCGCCCAGCACCATCCACTCGTAGACCGTGCCGCTGAAGCGCGCGCCGTCCGAGGCCACGTCCTTCAGCGTCATTGCCGATAGGATGAAGGCCACCAGCACACCCAGGATGGTGACGGTGTGCGCGCCGCGCCGGCCGATCACTTTGCCGAAGAAGCCTGCCAGTACCGCCCCGATCAGAGGCGCGGCAGGCACGGCCACCAGCAGGGATTGCGAAAGTTGTTGTGACATCGTTCGTATCGCCGGTCTGGGGGTCAGCCCTTGAGGGCGTCGAGTTGTTCCACGTCAATGCTGGCCCGATTGCGGAACAGCACGACCAGGATGGCCAGGCCGATCGCAGACTCAGCCGCCGCCACCGTGAGGATGAAGAAGACGAAGACCTGACCCGCCATGTCGCCCAGGTAGTGCGAGAAGGCGATGAAGTTCAGGTTGACCGCCAGCAACATCAGCTCAATGGCCATCAGCAGCACGATCAGGTTCTTGCGGTTCAGGAAGATGCCAATCACCGACAGTGCGAACAGCAGCGCACCCAGGGTCAGGAAGTGCCCAAGCGTCAAGCTCATGCTTGGCCTCCTTCATTGCCAGCGGCCGGTGAGGCCGCATGCACCGTCGGGGCCACCTTGATGACGCGCAGGCGTTCGGCCTTGGTGACCTTGACCTGTTCGCTCGGGTCCATGTGACGCGAGTCCTTGCGCGCCCGCAGCGTGAGCGCGATGGCGGCCACGATGGCGACCAGCAGCAAGACGGCCGCGATCTGCAGCGGGTACAGGTAGGCGGTATAGATCTCGATGCCCAGCAACTTGGAGTTGCCCATCTCGACGGCCGCCGCCGAAAGCTCAGGCGCCTGCTTGAGCTGGAAGCCCTGCATCAGCACCACGCCCATCTCCAGCGCGATCAAGGCGCCCACCGCAGCGGCGAGGGGCAGGTGCGACCAGAGGTTCTCGCGCACACCATCCTTGTTGAGGTCCAGCATCATCACGACGAAGAGGAACAGCACCATCACGGCGCCGATGTAGACCAGCACCAACGCAATGGCCAGGAACTCGGCCTTCAGCAGCATCCAGACGCAGGAAGCGGTGAAGAAGCTCAGGATGAGAAAGAGCGCCGAGTGCACCGTGTTGCGAGCGGTGATGACTCGGAAGGCCGAGCCGAGCAACACCAGTGACAGGGCGTAGAAGATCAGGGAAAGGGTGTCCATGGGAATCCAGCCAAGGCTGACGGCAAAGGCCGATCAGCGGTACTTGGCGTCGGCCTCCTTTTGTGCAGCGATGCGAGGCTCGTACTTGTCACCGACGGCCAGCAGCATGTCCTTGGTGAAATAAAGGTCGCCACGCTTTTCGCCGTGGTATTCGAAGATGTCCGTTTCGACAATCGAATCGACCGGGCAGCTTTCCTCACAGAAGCCGCAGAAGATGCACTTGGTCAGGTCGATGTCGTAGCGCGTGGTGCGGCGGCTGCCATCGGCGCGCACATCGCTCTCGATGGTGATCGCCATTGCCGGGCAGACGGCCTCACACAGCTTGCAGGCGATGCAGCGCTCTTCGCCGTTCTCGTAGCGGCGCAGCGCGTGCAAACCGCGGAAGCGCGGCGACAGCGGCGTCTTCTCTTCCGGGAACTGCACGGTGATGTTGCGGGACAGGAAATGCTTCCCGGTCAGCTTCATCCCCTTGAGCAATTCCCAGAGGAAGAAGGTCTTGGTGAAATTGGTGAAGGTGCTCATGGTCGCCGCCTTACTTCCAGATGTTGAACGGCGTCTGCATCCAGACACCCACAACGATCAGCCAGATCAGCGTGATGGGAATGAAGATCTTCCAGCCCAGGCGCATGATCTGGTCGTAGCGGAAGCGCGGGAAGGTGGCGCGGACCCAAAGGAACATGGTCACGACGACAAAGGTCTTGCCGAACAGCCAGGCCCAATTCCAAAGTGCCATCGTGTTCTGGATGAACTCAGGCGTCTGCATGCCGAAGAGGCTCCAGGACACCGGGGCGCTCCAGCCACCAAGGAACATGATCACGGCCAGTGCGGAGACCAGGATCATGTTGGCGTACTCGGCCAGGAAGAACATCGCGAAGCTCATGCCCGAGTACTCGATCATGTGGCCAGCGACGATCTCGGATTCGCCTTCGACGACGTCGAACGGGTGGCGGTTGGTTTCAGCCAGGCCAGAGATGAAATAGACGACGAAGATCGGCAGCAGCGGCAACCAGTTCCAGGACAGGAAGTTCAGGCCCTTGGCTGCGAACATGCCCTGCTCTTGTGACTGGACGACGGCGGTCATGTTCAATGAGCCGGTCACCATCAGCACCACCACCAGGGCAAAGCCCATCGCAATCTCGTAGCTGACCATCTGGGCTGAAGCGCGCAGCGCGCCCAGGAAGGCGTACTTGGAGTTGGACGCCCAGCCGGCAATGATCACGCCGTAGACCTCCAGCGAGGTGATCGCCATCAGGAACAGCAGGCCTGCGTTCACGTTGGCCACCGCCGCATCAGGCCCGAAGGGAACCACGGCCCAGGCCGCCAGCGCCGGCATGATGGTCATCACCGGGCCCAGGAAGAACAGGCCCTTGCTGGCAGCCGAGGGCGTGATGATCTCCTTGAAGATCAGCTTCACGGCATCGGCAATCGGCGTGAGCAAGCCATAGGGGCCGACGCGGTTCGGCCCTGGGCGGATCTGCGACCAGCCAATGGCCTTGCGCTCCCACAGCGTCAGGTAGGCCACGCAGATCATCAGCGGCGCCACGACCGCGATGATCTTGATCAGGCTCCAGACCACGGGCCACAGCCCCCCCAGCAGGGAGGCACCGGTTTGGAAAAGGGTCTCGATCATGGGGCTCAGACCTTGCTCAGCGTGAGGGTGCCCAGCGCCGCACCCAGGGCTGCGGTTTCAGCCAGGCCGGCACTGACACGGACGACGTTGGCCGGCAACGCGGCTTCGAGCTTGGCCGCCAGCTGAACAGCACGACCATCCTGGACGACACGCACCCGATCACCGGCCGACAAGCCCAACTCAGACCACAGGGCTTGGGGCAGCCCGGCCATGGCGGCATCGCGCGCGTCGGACGTGGCCTGCAACGAGGGCGAATGGCGCACCAGGTCATCGACCGCATAGATCGGCACCGGGGCGTAGCGCTCAAGACCTGCCGACGTTGACGTCGCCACCGGCGTGGCCAAGGTCGTGTTGTTCAGGCGAGCGCCGAGATCGGGCGAGGCACCGAGAGCCGCGTCGCGCACGGCCTCGCTGCTCTGGAAATCAAAGCCGGGCACGCCGAGCAAATTGCCCAAGACGCGCAGGATCTTCCAGCCCGGGCGGGTATCACCCAGCGCCTTGACCACACCGGCAAAGCTCTGCAGGCGCCCCTCGGCGTTGACAAAGCTGCCCGAGGTTTCGGTGAACGGCGCCGAGGGCAGCAGCACGCCAGCGTACTCAAGGCCGACCTTGAAGGGGCTGAGCACGACGACGAGTTCCGCCGCATCGAGGGCGGCGCGGGCGGCCACCGGGTCAGCAGCGTCCAGCTCAGGGTTGGTTTGCAACAGCACGGCCGCCTTCAGCGACGTGCCGGTCAGCATCTGCGCCGCGTTCAGGCCGCCGGCCTGGGGCTGAGCCTTCACGAGCTGTGCACCGACGGTGTTGGCCGCCTCGGTCAGGTAGCCGACCTTGGCGCCCACTTGCTGCGCAATCCATTGCGCCAGGGCCAGCAAGCTGGCGGCCGCCGGGTGGTGCGCAGCGCCATTGCCGAGCAACACCGCCTTCTGGCTGCCGGACAGCAGACTGTCGGCGATGGCGCGTGCCTCGGCGGTGACCGGGGCCTCCAGCGGGGCCGAGCTGCCTTGCGTCTGAGCGATGGCGCTGGCGACACCGGCGAGCGCTTGCACCCAGGCTGAAGGAGCCGCTTGCACTTGCGCGGCAACGGGCATCAGCCAGTCGTCGTGGCCCACGCCGACGCGCGTGATCTGGGCACCGTGGCGCGCCGCCTGACGCAGGCGTGCGGCAAAGAGCGGGTGGTCCTTGCGCAACACGGAACCCACCACCAGGGCACGGTCCAGCAGCGACAGCTCGGCGATGCTGAGACCCAGCCAGTGCGCCTGGCCCGCAGGGGCCGTGTGACCAAAGTCCTGCTGGCGCAACCGATGGTCGACGTTGTCGCTGCCCAGGCCGCGCACCAGCTCACCGAGCAGATGCAGCTCTTCGACGGTGGCGTGAGCCGAAGCCAGCGCGCCGATGGCGCTGGCGCCGTGCTCGGCCTTCACCGACTTGAGGCCATTGGCCACGTATTCCAGCGCCACGCTCCAGTCGACCTGCTTCCAGGCACCACCCTGCTTGATCATGGGCGCGGACAAGCGTGCGTCACTGTTCAGGGCTTCATAGCTGAAGCGGTCGCGGTCGGCGATCCAGCACTCGTTGACGTCCTCGTTCTCCAGCGGAACGACGCGCATCACCTGGTTGTTCTTGACCTGGACGACCAAATTGGCGCCCGTCGAATCGTGCGGGCTCACGCTCTTGCGGCGCGAGAGCTCCCAGGTGCGGGCGCTGTAGCGGAAGGGCTTGCTGGTCAGCGCGCCCACCGGGCAGACATCGATCATGTTGCCGGACAGTTCGCTATCGACGGTGCGCCCGACGAAGGTCTGGATCTCGCTGTGCTCGCCGCGGTGGGCCATGCCCAGCTCCATCACGCCAGCGATCTCCTGGCCGAAGCGGACGCAGCGCGTGCAGTGGATGCAACGGCTCATCTCCTCCATCGAGATCAGCGGACCGACGTTCTTGTGGAAGACGACGCGCTTCTCCTCAAGGTAGCGGCTCTTGGAGCCGCCATAGCCCACGGCCAAATCCTGGAGCTGGCACTCGCCACCCTGGTCGCAGATCGGGCAGTCCAGCGGGTGATTGATGAGCAGGAACTCCATCACCCCTTGCTGGGCCTTGACGGCCTTGTCGCTCTTGGTGCGGACGATCATGCCCTGCGTCACGGGCGTGGCGCAGGCCGGCAGGGGCTTGGGCGCCTTTTCCACTTCCACCAGGCACATCCGGCAGTTGGCAGCGATGGAAAGCTTCTTGTGATAGCAGAAGTGCGGGATGTAGGCACCGGCCTGCTCGGCCGCATGCATGACCATGCTGCCTTCGCGGACCGAGACCTTCTTGCCGTCGAGTTCGATTTCAACCATGGTGGCGTTCCTCGGTGGCGCTCAAGTGGGAGCCACCAGGGGCTTCTTGTGTTCGATCAGATGCACGAACTCGTGCTTGAAGTGCTTCAGCATCGCCCGCACCGGCATCGCAGCCGCGTCACCCAAGGCGCAGATGGTGCGGCCCTGGATGTTGTCGGCAACCGAGTTCAGCAGGTCAATGTCTTCTGCCCTGCCCTGTCCAGCGTAGATGCGCTCCAGCACGCGGTGCATCCAGCCCACGCCTTCGCGGCAGGGCGTGCACTGGCCGCAGGATTCGTGCGCGTAGAAGTAGGACAGCCGAAGCAGGCTCTGTGCCATGCAGCGCGAATCGTCCATCACGATGACGGCACCCGATCCCAGCATGGAGCCGGCCTTGGCGATGGAGTCGTAGTCCATCGTGCACTGCATCATCACGTCGGCCGGCAGCACGGGGGCCGATGAGCCGCCAGGGATCACGGCCTTGAGCTTGCGGCCCTTGCGGACGCCGCCGGCGAGTTCCAACAGGGTCGAGAACGGCGTGCCGAGCGGGATCTCGAAATTGCCTGGCTTCTCTACATCACCCGACACCGAGAACAGCTTGGTGCCGCCGTTGTTGGGCTTGCCGATTTCCAAGTACGCCTGGCCCCCATTGCGGATGATCCACGGCACCGCAGCGAAGGTCTCGGTGTTGTTGATGGTCGTCGGCCGACCGTACAAACCAAAGCTGGCCGGGAACGGCGGCTTGAAGCGCGGCTGACCCTTCTTGCCTTCGAGCGACTCCAGCAGCGCCGTCTCTTCGCCGCAGATGTAAGCGCCAAAACCATGGTGGGCATGCAGCTGGAAGCTGTAGTCCGACCCCATGATGTTGTCACCGAGGTAACCCGCCGCACGCGCTTCTTCCAGCGCGGCTTCGAAGCGCTCGTAGACCTCGAAGATCTCGCCGTGGATGTAGTTGTAGCCGACCTTGATGCCCATCGCGAAGGCGGCAATGGCCATGCCTTCGATCACGATGTGCGGGTTGTGCATCAGGATTTCGCGGTCCTTGCAGGTGCCCGGCTCGCCTTCGTCCGAGTTGCAGACCAGGTACTTCTGGCCCGGGAACTGGCGAGGCATGAAGCTCCACTTCAGACCTGTCGGGAAGCCGGCGCCGCCACGGCCACGCAGGGCCGAGGTCTTGACTTCGGCAATGACCTGATCGGCCGTCATGCCCTCCCCGCCATCCTTGCCGAGGATCTTGCGCAGTGCGGCATAGCCGCCACGTGCTTCGTAGTCCTTGATCGACCAGTTCTTGCCGTTCAAGTCGGCATAGATCTGGGGCGAGATGTGGCGGCCATGGAAGCAGGTCTCCGCCCCTGTCGCCTGAAACTTGGTGAGGTCCAGCGTCATGGTGTTCAGGCCTTCTGGCTCGCCGCGTCGGCGCGCAAGGTGTCGAGCAGCGCATCAAGGCGATCATTGCTCATGAAGCTGCACATCTGGCGGTCATTGACCAGCATCACCGGCGAGTCGGCGCAAGCGCCCAGGCACTCGCTCTTCTGCACAGTGAAGAGCCCGTCCGCCGTCGTGCCGCCTTGCTCGATGCCGAGCTTGCTGCACAGGTGGTCAAGCGCCTTCTGTCCATCGCGCAGTTGGCAAGGCAGGTTGGCGCAGACGTTCAGCTTGTAGCGCCCGACGGGGCGCTGGTTGTACATGTTGTAGAAGGTCGTGACCTCGTACACCGCAATGGCGGGCATGCCGAGGTAGGCCGCAATCGCGTCTTCACTCTCGCGGGGCACATGGCCCAGCTCCTGCTGCACGATGGCCAGGCAGGCCATGACAGCCGACTGGCGTTGCTCGGACGGGTACTTGGCGACCTCGCGGTCGAAGCGCGCACGCGTGGCGTCGCTCAGCACGTAGGGGGTGGGGGTCGTGGTCATCGTGAGGTCAACGATCGATTTCGCCGAACACGATGTCCATCGTGCCGATGATGGCGACAGCGTCCGCGATCATGTGACCGCGGCCCATTTCGTCGAGCGCAGCCAGATGGGCAAAGCCCGGCGCGCGGATCTTGAGTCGGTAAGGCTTGTTGGCACCGTCGCTGACGATGTAGATGCCGAACTCGCCCTTGGGATGCTCCACAGCGGCGTAGGCCTCGCCCTCGGGGACGCGGAAGCCTTCGGTGAAGAGCTTGAAGTGGTGGATCAGCTCTTCCATGCTGGACTTCATGTCCACGCGCGAAGGCGGTGCCACCTTGTGGTTGTCGGTGATGACAGGGCCAGGGTTGGCGCGCAACCAATCCACGCATTGCTTGACGATGCGATTGGCCTGGCGCATTTCCTCGACGCGCACCACATAGCGGTCATAGGTGTCGCCATTGGTGCCGACCGGGATGTCGAAGTCCATGCGGTCATAGACGTCATAGGGCTGCGTCTTGCGCAGGTCCCAGGCGATGCCCGAGCCCCGCAGCATGGCGCCCGTGAAGCCCAGGTTCAGCGCTCGCTCGGGAGACACCACGCCGATGCCCACGGTCCGCTGCTTCCAGATCCGGTTGTCGGTCAGCAGGGTTTCATAGTCGTCGACGTTCTTGGGGAAGCGCGCGCAGAAGTCGTCAATGAAGTCCAGCAGCGAGCCTTGACGGTTTTCGTTCAGCTGCGCGATGGTCTTCGCGTTCTTGATCTTGCTGACCTGGTACTGGGGCATGCTGTCCGGCAGGTCACGATAGACCCCGCCCGGACGGAAGTAGGCCGCGTGCATGCGCGCACCCGACACCGCCTCGTACATGTCAAAGATGTCCTCACGCTCGCGGAAGCAGTAGATGAGGATGTTCATCGCACCGCAATCCAAGCCGTGGCAGCCCAGCCAGAGCAGGTGGTTGAGGATGCGCGTCAGCTCGGCAAACATCACCCGGATGTACTGCGCCCGCAACGGCACCTCGATACCCAGCATCTTCTCGATGGCCAGGCAGTAGGCGTGCTCGTTGGCCATCATCGACACGTAGTCGAGACGGTCCATGTAGGGCAGCGACTGGATGAAGGTCTTTTGCTCGGCCAGCTTCTCTGTGCCGCGGTGCAGCAGGCCGATGTGCGGATCGGCGCGCTGGATAACCTCACCATCCAGCTCCAGCTCCAGTCGCAGCACGCCGTGGGCCGCCGGGTGCTGAGGTCCGAAGTTCAGCGTGTAGTTCTTGATCTCTGCCATGGCGATCGGAGTCAGAGCCCGCCGTAGTTGTCTTCGCGGATCACGCGCGGCGTGATCTCGCGCGGCTCGATCGTCACCGGTTCGTAGATCACGCGCTGGCGGTCGGCGTCATAG
>CALMQC010000338.1 GCA_937871895.1 uncultured Roseateles sp.
ACGTCGCGGATCTCGAAGTCCATGCCCTTCTCGAACAGCACGAAGCGGCAGCGGTGCGAATAGGGGTCGGTGGTTCCAGAGTAAAGCACCATCATGGCGGCGGGCTCCCGAGGGGTCAGTCAATCAAGGTGCAGCCGGCACAGGGCGGTGGCTGCGGAAAAAGCAAACGCAGTGGGTGCCCGGCGGGCGCGTCCCACTGCGTGGTTCACCCTGCCGCGCCTGGCGGCTGGGTGATGCGGTCAAGGGCTACTTCACGTCCTTCCAGAAGGCGGCGTTCAAGCGCCAGGCAAACACGGTCAGGACCGACAGGAAGAACAGCACGATCACGCCAAGCTGGAAGCGGGCGCCTTGTGCGGGCTCGCCCATCCACTGCAGGTAGGCCACGAGGTCGCCCACCGCGTCGTCGTACTGGCGGGGCGTCAACTGGCCGGGCTTGGTTTGCTCGAAACCGGCAAAGACATGCGTGGTCTTGCTGTGGTCGTGCGGGTCGGCCTTTTCCTCGAACTTGGCGACGCGCTCACCTTGCAACTCCCACAGCACATGCGGCATCGCAACGCTCGGGAAGGCGAGGTTGTTCCAGCCCGTGGCCTTGGACTCGTCGCGGTAGAAGGTCCGCATGTAGGTGTAGAGGTAGTCCGCACCCGAGCCCTTGGCGCCATCGGCGCGCGAGCGAGCCACCAGGGTCAGATCGGGCGGCGTGGCACCGAACCAGTCCTTGGCCTGCTTGGGGTCCATGGCGATCTTCATCTGCTCGCCGACTTTGTCAGCCGCAAAGAGCAGGTTGTTCTTGATGTCCGCCTCGGTCAGCCCGATGTCGCGCAGGCGGTTGTAGCGCATGAACGCCGCCGCGTGGCAGTTGAGGCAGTAGTTGACGAAGAGCTTGGCGCCATTCTGGAGCGCCGCCATGTCGGACATCTTCTCCTTCGGGAAGCGGTCCCACTCGATGCCGCCACCGCTAGCGCGGGCCACGCCCGCCAGACTGAGCGCGGCGAAAAAGATCGCAATCAGCTTTTTCATTCTGTGTGTGCTCCGCGTCGGGTTCAGTGGGCGTGGAAGGTGACGCGATCCGGCACGGCCTTGGGCGTGCCGATCGTGCTCCACCAGGGCATCAGCAGGAAGAAGCCGAAATAGAACAGCGTGCCGACCTGGGCGATCAGGGTGCCCATGTCGCTCGGCGGCTGGATGCCCAGATAGCCCAGCACCATGAAGAAGACCACGAACACCGCGTAGAACCACAACTGCCAGCTCGGGCGGTAGCGGATCGACTTGACGGGGCTGTTGTCCAGCCAGGGCAGGAAGAACAGGATGATCACGGCACCGCCCATCACCACCACGCCCCAGAACTTGGCGTCGAAGGTCTTGAGCAGCAAGACCATCACGGCAGCCGCCACCAGCACGGCCACCTTGGCCAGGCCTTGCAGACGGCTCTTCAGGAAGGTCACCACCGCGCCCAGGCCGATGATCACGCACAGCACGTTGACCATCACATCGGTCGTGGCACGCAGCATCGAGTAGAACGGCGTGAAGTACCAGACCGGCGCGATGTGCGGCGGCGTCTTCAAGGGGTCGGCTGGGATGAAGTTGTTGTACTCCAGGAAGTAGCCGCCCAGCTCAGGCGCCAGGAACACGATGGCGCTGAACACCATCAGGAACAGGCAGACGCCATAAACGTCGTGCACCGTGTAGTAGGGGTGGAAAGGCACGCCATCGGCGGGCGCCGTGGGCGACCAGCGGTTGCCCTTGGGGCCCTTTTTGATCTCGACGCCATCGGGGTTGTTGGAGCCCACGTCGTGCAGCGCCAGCAAATGCGCCACCACGAGACCGATCAGCACCAGCGGCACGGCGATGACGTGGAAGCTGAAGAAGCGATTCAACGTCGCGTCGCCCACCACGTAGTCACCGCGGATCATCAGCGCCAGATCCGGCCCGATGAAGGGGATGGCGGAGAACAGGTTCACGATCACCTGGGCGCCCCAGTAGGACATCTGACCCCAGGGCAGCAGGTAGCCCATGAAGGCTTCCGCCATCAGGCACAGGAAGATCGCGCAACCGAAGATCCAGACCAGCTCGCGCGGCTTGCGGTAGCTGCCGTAGATCAGGCCGCGGAACATGTGCAGGTAGACCACCACGAAGAAGGCCGAGGCCCCGGTGGAGTGCATGTAGCGGATCAGCCAGCCCCAGGGCACGTCGCGCATGATGTACTCGACCGACGCGAAGGCGACGGCGGCATCCGGCTTGTAGTGCATCACCAGGAAGATGCCGGTGACGATCTGGATCACCAGCACCAGCATGGCCAGCGAGCCAAAGATGTACCACCAGTTGAAGTTCTTCGGAGCGTAGTACTCCGCCATGTGGACCTTGTAGGCATCGAACGCGGTCGGGAACCGGTTCTCGAACCAGGTCAGGGTCTTCACGCCCAGCGACGCGCCTGCGGGGGCTTCCTTGAATTCGGCCATGGCTGTTCCTTATGCCTTCTTGTCTTCGCCGATCAGCAGCTTGGAATCCGAGAGGTACATGTGCGGCGGCACCTCCAGGTTGTCCGGCGCAGGCTTGTTCTTGAACACGCGCCCAGCCAGGTCGAAGGTCGAACCATGGCAGGGGCACAGGAAGCCACCGGTCCAGTCGTCAGGCAGCGACGGCTGGGGGCCTGCTGCGAACTTGTCAGAGGGCGAACACCCAAGGTGAGAGCAGATGCCGACCGCCACGAAGTACTCGGGCTTGATCGAGCGATGCTCGTTCTTGGCGTAGTCGGGGGTCGGGTAGGCCGTTCGGGCCGAAGCAGGGTCAGCCAGCTGCGGGTCGTTCTTCTTCAACGCCTCCAGCTGCTCTGGCGTGCGCCGCACGATCCAGACCGGTTTGCCACGCCACTCGACCGTCAGCTTTTCGCCCGGCTTGATGGACGAGATGTCCACCTCGACCGGAGCCCCGGCGGCTTTAGCGCGCTCGCTCGGCGCAAAGGTACTGACGAAGGGCACAGCGGTGGCAACGCCACCCACAGCACCGGCACAACTGGTGGCAATCAACCAGGTGCGCTTGCCTTGGTCCACTTGCTGGTCACTCATGAGGGTCCTCAACCGGGGTCTTCAGATGCAGGGCAGCCAGGGATTCTAGCGGACGCCCAGGCGCCTGGCGTTGCTGCCTGCCGCCCCCGGGCCGACCCGGACGCGCGGCCAGTCCCTGCGGCGTAGACTGCCGACAACCGCACGGCTGTATCTAGCGGGAGCGCCAGCGTCAAGGCAGCAGCCTTCAGCAACAGGACTACTTCGATGAGCTTTTTCTCCGAATTCAAGGAATTCGCCGTCAAGGGCAATGTCATGGATCTCGCCGTCGGCGTGATCATCGGCGGGGCCTTCGGCAAGATCGTGGACTCGCTGGTCGGTGACGTGATCATGCCGGTGGTCAGTACCATCTTCGGCGGCCTGGACTTCAGCAACTACTTCATCGCGCTGGCTGGGCAGAACGCCAGCACGCTGGCGGACGCCAAGAAGGCCGGCGCCGTGCTGGCTTACGGCAGCTTCCTGACGGTGACGCTGAATTTCATCATCCTGGCACTCGTCATCTTCGTGATGATCAAACAGATCAACCGCCTCAAGCGCGAGAAGCCTGCCGAGGCAGCCGCGCCGGCAGAGCCGCCGCCCACGCCGGAAGACATCCAGCTGCTGCGCGAGATCCGCGACTCGCTGAAGAAGTGAACCCCAGCGAGCGCCGGGCTGGCCTGCCATAGGCGAAGGCCTGCCGCCGTAAGCATGCGTTACGCCTTGGCGATCCGCCACGGAATGCGCACCTGAGAACGCTTCGCGCGCCGAGGGTCTTGCGGTGGGCGCGATACTTCTGGCCAAGTACGGTCGCTCCAGAGAGCGATCTGCCTGACCATGGACGCCCTCGACCTCCGCCTCAACCCGCACCTCGAAGCTGCACTTGGCCGCATCCGCCTGTCGGCAGAGCAGGCGGCGGAGCGCTGCGCCGAGGGCCTGGGGCTGTCGGCCCTGTCTGCAGCCCAGGTCAAGCGGCGTGACGCTCTGCTGGCCGCGCAGTACATCTTCCGCAACCAGCACGGTCTGTTCTCGCAGCGCTTCATGCAGAGCCTGCGCCGCCAAGTCGCCAGCGAGCAGGCCGACAACAAGCCGCCTCCCGCTGCCGCCAAGACCGTCTGGGGCGAACTCTCGCTGATGGACGATGACCAGGTGAACAACCTGGTCGCGGCCGACCGCATTGGCCTGGCGATTGGCCACCACAGCGAATGGGAGCTGCGCGAGGTCGAGTCCTACGTGGCCGGCATCCAGATCGGTGAGCGCAACCCGCTGCGCCCCGAGGTGGTGGGCCAGGCCTTGCTCGACGGCATCCATGCCGTCACCGAGGAAGCCGAAACCCGCCAGACGCTCACCGACGAGCTGACCCGCGCGCTTGCCACCGAGATGCGCGGCTGCTATGCCGACATTGCCGAGATCCTGCGCACGCGCGGCCTGCGCCCGCAAGACCTGAAGGTGCGTGGCATCGACCCCGCGCGGGGCGGGGCGGGCAGCCGCTTCGGCGGACTTGACAGCACCTCCGGCGCGCTCAGCTCCCAAAGCGGCATGCCGCGCGGACTGGGCGGCGGCACCTCGCCCGGGGGCCTTGGCGGCATGGGCGGCGGTGGCGGTCGCGGAGGGCCGTCCAGCGGCTTTGGTGGCATGGGCGGTGGCGGCGGTGGTGGCGGCTATGGCACCGCCAGCCGCAGTGGCGGACGCGGAAGCTTTGGCGTCGTTGAGCCGCAGATGATGGACTTGCTGCGGCGCCTGGCTCAGGTGCCTGCAGGCGATGGCGGCCTGGCCGGCATGACCGGCAGCTTCGACTTTGCCGCCGCCGGCGACGCCATCTGGGCCCAGCACCCTGCGCCGCCCAACCTGATCACCCAGCACCGCGACGAGTTGCGGAGCATGGCCAACGGCCGCCTCGATCACGTCGTGATCGACGTGGTCGCCAGCCTGTTTGACCAGATCCTGTCCGACCCCAAGGTGCCGCCGCAAATGGCGCGCCTGCTGGCGCGGCTGCAGCTGCCCGTGCTGCGCGTGGCGCTGGGCGACGAAACCTTCTTCTCGTCGCGCCGCCACCCGGTGCGGCTGTTCGTCAACCGTCTGGCCTCACTCGCCTGCGCGTTCGACGACTTCAGCCACGACCCCGGCAAGTCCTTCCTGGTGCGCGTGCGCGACCTCGTGCAGGCCGTCACCACCGGCGACTTCGACCGCATCGACGTCTACACCGCGCAGCTCGACCAGCTCGACGCCTTCATCGCCGAGCAAACGCGCGAACTGCTCACGACCGAGAGCATCGACGCCGCCGCGCTGGTGGAGCGCAAAGAGACCGACCTGCGCCTTCAGCAGCTCTACGCCCGCCAGCTGCAGCAGTCGCTCACCAGCGTCAAGATGCCGGACTTCCTGCGCCAGTTCCTGGCCGATGTCTGGAGCCAGGCGGTGATGCAGTCGGCCCGCGACGGCAATGCCGAACGTGCCACGCGCATGCGCCAGCTGGGCCGCAGCCTCGTGATGAGCGTGCAGCCCAAGGGCCCCGCCGGCCGGCAGGACTTCCTGCGCGAGCTGCCCAACCTGATGCGCGGCCTGAATGAAGGCCTCGACCTGATCCGCTGGCCGGAGTCGCCTCGCAAGGACTTCTTCGCCGCCCTGCTGCCCGCGCATGCCGAGAGTCTCAAGGGCCAGGCACCGATGGCGCTGGAGACCAACCTGCTGCTCAAGCAGCTCGATGCCGTCTTCGGCGCCGCCACGCCCTCCGAGGCCGACCTGCAACGCGCCGGGGCCCAGGCCGAGCCGGTGCCCGAAGCGGTTGATGTCGGCCAGCGCCTGACGCCCGATGAAGCCAAGTCCCTCGGCCTGGTGGACGAAGCCGGCGTCAACTGGGACGGCACGCTCGACCTCGACCTGTCCGGCAACGACGCGCCTCCCGCACCCCTGGCGGCGGTGGACATCTCGTTCGACGAGCTGCCTCCCGCAGAAAGCGCCCCCGAGCCCGCCAGCGGCGGCTCGCTGTTCGAGCATCTGCAGCTTGGCGTCGCCTACGAGATGCACACCGGCGAGCGCTGGAACAAGGTGCGGCTGGCCCACGTCAGCGCGGGCCGCAGCTTCTTCATCTTCACGCACGGTTCCAAGCACAAGGAAACGGTCACCATGACCGCCCGCATGCTCAAGAAGCTGTGCGACGCCGGCCGCCTGCGCGCCTTCGAGCACGCCGCGCTGCTGGAGCGCGCCACCGCCCGCGCGCGCAAGCAACTCGCGGCCCTCAGCGCGGGCCGCTGAGCCGGCGCGCCATCACCAGCGCCGCCGCGAGGCTGCTGGGGTCTGCACGGCCCGTGCCGGCAATGTCAAACGCCGTGCCGTGGTCCGGGCTGGTCCGCACAAAGGGCAGTCCCAGCGTCACGTTGACGCCCTGCTCCACCCCCAGGTACTTGACCGGGATCAGCCCATGGTCATGCGTCATCGCCACCACCACGTCAAACTCACCGCGCCTGGCGCGCATGAAGACGGTGTCCGGCGCGAACGGGCCCTGCGCATCCAACCCGAGCGCCCGCGCATCCGCGATGGCCGGCGCGATGTGATCGATTTCTTCGCGGCCAAACAAGCCGCCCTCGCCCGCATGCGGGTTGAGCCCTGCCACCGCGATGCGCGGCGCCGCCAAGCCAAAGCGCTGCAAGGCGGTGTGCGTGATGCGCAGGGTGTCCAGCACGGCCTCGCGTGTCACGCGGTCGATGGCCTCGCGCAGCGAGCAATGGATGGTGACCAGCACCGTGCGCAGCTCGTCATTGGCCAGCATCATGCGCACCGGCACACCGCCCGCCAGCGCCTGCAGCATCTCGGTGTGCCCGGGGTAAGGCGAGCCGGCGGCGTGCAGCGCTTCCTTGTG
>CALMQC010000339.1 GCA_937871895.1 uncultured Roseateles sp.
AAGTTCGCCCAGATCGACCTGCACCCCGAGGCCGTCAGCAACATGCAGATGGGCCTGGTGTTCGAAGAGTTGATCCGCAAGTTCGCTGAAATCTCGAACGAAACCGCCGGGGAGCACTTCACCCCGCGCGAGGTGATCCGCCTCATGGTCAACCTCATCTTCGTGGAAGACGACGAGGTGCTGGCCAAGCCCGGCGTGGTGCGCACCCTGTACGACCCAACGGCAGGCACGGGCGGCATGCTCAGCGTGGCCGGTGAATACCTGGCCGAGCTGAACCCCCAGGCCCGCCTGACGGTGTACGGCCAAGAGCTGAACCCAGAGTCGCACGCCATCTGCAAGGCCGACATGCTCATCAAGGGGCAAGACGTGGCCAACATCGCCTTTGGCAACACGCTGAGCGACGACGGCCACCCCACCATGAAGTTCGACTACATGCTGGCCAACCCGCCCTTTGGCGTGGAATGGAAGAAGGTCGAAAAAGAGGTGCGCAAAGAGCACGAGCAACGCGGCTTTGACGGCCGTTTCGGCCCCGGCCTGCCGCGCGTGTCAGACGGCTCCATGCTGTTCCTGCTGCACCTGCTCAGCAAGATGCGCCCCGCCAAAGACGGCGGCAGCCGCTTCGGCATCGTGCTCAATGGCTCGCCCCTGTTCACGGGTGGCGCCGGCAGTGGCGAAAGCGAGATCCGCCGCTACGTGCTGGAGAACGACCTGGTCGAGGCCATCGTGGGCCTGCCCAACGACATGTTCTACAACACGGGCATTGGCACCTACATCTGGGTCATCAGCAACCGCAAGCCCAAGGCACGCCAGGGAAAGGTGCAACTGATCGACGCCAGCGGCATGTGGCAGAAGATGCGCAAGAGCTTAGGAAGCAAACGCAAGGAACTGAGCGACGCCCACATCGACCACATCACCCAGCTGTTTGGCCGCTTTGAAGAAGCCACGGATGACGAGGGCAAACCCATCAGCCGCATCTTTGCCAACGAGGCCTTTGGCTACCACACCATCACCGTGGAGCGCCCGCTGCGCGATGCCGAGGGCAAGGTGGTGGTGGGCGAGAAGGGCAAGCAAAAAGGCAAGCCCCAGCCCGACTCCAGCCTGCGCGACACCGAGAACGTGCCCCTGACCGAAGACGTGGGCGAGTACTTCAAGCGCGAGGTGCTGCCCCACGCGCCCGACGCCTGGATCGACCCGGACAAGACCAAGGTGGGCTATGAAATTCCGTTCAACCGGCACTTCTATGTGTTCAAGCCGCCGCGCCCGCTGGCCGACATCGACGCCGACCTGAAGCGCACCACCGACCGCATCCTGGACATGATCAAGGGGCT
>CALMQC010000340.1 GCA_937871895.1 uncultured Roseateles sp.
AGTGATCGTGGCCATCGCGCTCGGGGCCGGCATCAAGGCGGCGGGCGCGCTGACGGACAACGCCGAGCGCTTGGCCCGGGTCACCGCCGGCCAATGGTGCGCCGAGAACCGCCTCACCGCGCTGCGCCTGGCCAAGCAGTTCCCCGACCTCGGCGAGCAGCCATTTGGCTGTGAGCAGCTTGGCCTGCAATTCGCGGGCGTGCTGCGCGCCAGTCCCACGCCCAACCCCTTGTTCCGCCGCGTCGATGCCGAGGTGCGCGATGCGCAAGGCCTGCCCGTGCTCACGGTCTCCACCATCATGGGGCGCTTTTGAACGCGCGCGGCTTCACCCTCGTGGAAGTGCTGGTGGCCCTGGTCGTGATGGCGACCATGGCCGTGATGTCATGGCGCGGCATCGACGCGCTGACCCACAGCCGCGAAGTCGCCCAGCAACGTTTGGCGCAGACCGAACGCCTGCAGACCGTATTGGCGCAATGGGAGACCGACCTGCGCGCGCTGCAGGACAGCAAGAGCGAGGTGCCGCCACTGTCCTTTGATGGCGGCACCCTCACGCTCACGCGTCAAACGCCGGAGGGCTTGCAGGTTGTCGTCTGGAGCCTGCGGGAAGGCGCCGTCTACCGCTGGGCCAGTGCGCCACTGCGCACCGTTGCCGAGGTGGTCAGCGAACGGCAGCGCGGTCAGCAGGCGCTGGCTCAGCGCAGCCAGGCGCTGCTCGCCCTGCAAGGTGTGGCGAGCTGGCAGTTCTACTGCTATCGCGGCAACGCCTGGGCCAACTGCCTGTCCAGCGGTGATGAGGCAGCGCCTGACAACAAAACGCCCGCGCTGCAAACTGGCTTGCCCGCCGGGCTGCGCATGCAGATGCAGTTTGCGCCCGGCGCCGGCCTCAGCGGCAGCCTCGTGCGCGAGATTGAACTGGCGACGCCATGACAGTCACCCTTCGCCACCGACTGACGGGCCGACTGTCTGGCCGACTGTCTGGCCGACTGTATGGCCGGATTCTGGGCCGCGCCCAAGCCGACCCGCATCCCCTCGGGGGATCATTCGCCGTACGCGGCGAACGAGGGGCGGCACTTCTCACCGCAATGATCATCGTGACCCTGGTGGCGAGCCTCGCGGCAGGCATGGTGTGGCAGCAGTACCGCGCCGTACAGACCGAAGCTGCCGACCGCGCCCGCGCTCAGAGCGGCTGGATCCTGCAAGGTGCGCTCGACTGGGCCCGACTGATCTTGCTGGAAGACGCCAAGGCAGACCGCCCGCCACCCAGCGACCACCTCGGCGAGGTCTGGGCAGTCCCGCTGGCCGAATCGCGCCTGTCCACTTTCCTCGCTGCTGACCGCACCGCCAGCAACGACGAAGGCCCCGAGGCCTTTCTCTCCGGCTCTATCGTTGACCTGCAAGCTCGCTACAACCTGCGCGCCTTACTCGGGGGCGAGAAGGTCAATCCCGTCGAGCGCCAAACCCTGGAGCGGCTCTGCCAGTCGGCCCAGCTCTCCACCGCCGTGGCTGGCCTGATCATTGAGCGGATGCGTGGCAGCTTTGGCGCACCACCCGTGGCTGCCTCCGGGGCGTCCAGCCCTGGCCAACCGGGCGACGGCAGCATCCAGCCGGCCACGCTCGACCAGCTCGGCTGGCTCGGCATCCCCATGGACGCCATTGACCGGCTGCGGCCCTTTGTCGTGCTGCTGCCCCGGCCTACCGCCATCAACCTCAACACCGCACCGCGTGAAGTGCTGGCCGCCGTCATCGACAAGGCCAGCCTGGCCGACGCCGAACGCATCGTCCAGGAGCGCACACGCACGCCGCTGCGCTCCCTGGAGGACACCAAGCGCCTGCTGCCTCCCGACACGCCGCTGGCCCCGGAACGACTGGGCGTCGCCAGCAGCTTCTTTGAAGTCACCGGACGCCTGCGGCTGGAGGAGCGGCAGCTGGAGCAGCGTTCCATCATTGAGCGCCGGGGCCTGGACATGCGCGTCATCGCCCGATACCGCGTGTCGCAACTGCTTGATCAGCCGGCCAAGGGCCGCTCCTAGAATCCGCGCTCCCATGGCCACCCTGCTTGTGCTCCTGCCCCCTCGCCCGCGCCTGCGCGCCCAATCTCAGGCCATGCCAGGGCGCGAGGCTGAGATCGAATTCGACTGGCTGCTGAGCGCTGACGGCCGCAGCGTCTCCGCCGAAGGCCGCAACGCGCCAGCCGCCCTGCCCCACGCCGAAACCGTGGTGGCCGTGATGGGCGAGAGCGACGTCAGTTGGCGCCGCGTTGAGCTGCCCAAGGCCGGACGCCAGATGCGGGCAGCGCTGGCAGGCAAGCTGGAAGAAAGCCTGCTCGAGGAGCCCGAGCACCTGCACTTCGCCGTCGAGGCGGATGCCTCCCCCGGTGACACCGCCTGGGTCGCCATCACCTCCCGCCCCTGGCTGGCCGAGCACCTCGCGCATTTGGAGCGTGCGCAGATTTTTGTCGACCGCGTGTTGCCGCGCAGCGCGCCAGACCTGCCCCCGGGCGGTCACTTTCACGACGCCAGCCCTGACGGCACCGGCCAGGTCGAGCTCAGCTGGACGCAGGCCGACGGCCTGGCCTCGCTGCCGCTGGGCGGTCAGATGGCCAGGCAACTGCTGTCCACGGCCAGCGCCGAAGCCACGCGCTGGACGGCTGCGCCTGGCGTCGTTGCGCTGGCTGAACGCTGGCTGGGCGCCCCCATCCCCGTGCAGGGCCGTCACGAGCGTGCACTGGCGGCGCTGGCCACGGGCTGGAACCTGCGCCAATTCGAGCTCGCCCCCAAGGCACGCGGCACCAAGGCGCTGCGCCAGTTCCTGCGCACTTTCCTACGCCCCCAGTGGCGGCCCGTGCGCTGGGGCCTGGCGGCGCTGCTCCTGCTCGAATTGGCAGGGCTGAATTTGCGCGCCTGGCGCTTGAACCACGAGCTTGGCGTCCAGAAGGAGGCCATCAACACCCTGCTCACCAGCACCTTCCCCAAGGTGCGGGCCGTGCTCGATGCGCCCATCCAGATGCAAAAGGAGCTCGACCTGCTGCGCCAGCGCAGCGGCGCCCTCGGCGAGCAGGATCTTGAGGCCCTGCTCGCCGCCACCGCCACCGCATGGCCGGCCGACCGCGGTCCGGTCGACTCGTTCGCCTACGAGCCCGGCCGCCTGATCTTGTCGGCCCAGGGCTGGAGCCCCGAGCAGATCGAGGCCCTGCGCAGCCAGTTGCGCAGCGAAGCTTGGACGCTGGACGCCAGCGACGGCCGCCTGATCATCAGCCACGAGCGTCGATCATGAGCAGAGCCTCCCCTGGTGCCTCCCCCATGGCACGCGCCAGCGCTGCCTTCGCCCAGCGCCGAGACGAGGCCTTGGCTCAGTGGTCACGCCTGGCTGAGCGCGAGCGCCGCCTGCTCAGCCTCGCCGCCGTGGCGCTCGGGCTGTTGCTGACCTACACGGTACTCATCGCACCGGCCCAGCGCACCCTGCGTACCGCGCCCGCTCAACTCGATGCGCTGGAACGCCAACTGCAAAGCATGCAGGCACAGGCCGCTGAAGCGCGTGCACTGGCAGGCAGCCCCAGCATCAGCATGGGCGACGCCCAAGCCGCCCTGACCGGCGCCACCGAGCGTCTTGGCGCCAAGGCCAAGCTCCAGGTGCAGGGCGAACGCGCGGTGCTCACGCTCAGCGGCGTGCCCAGCGAGGCGCTGCAGTCGTGGCTTGGCGAAGTACGGGCTGCGGCCCGCGCGCGGCCGGTCGAGGCGCAGCTGACACGGACACCCCAGGGCTTCACTGGCAGCATCGTCCTCAGTCTTGGGAGCGGGACGTGAAGCCAGTGATGCTGCGACGCTGGGTACTGGCTGGCAGCCTGTTCGGGGTGCTGTTCGGATTGGTGAGTTTTGCCCCCGCCAGTTGGCTTGCCCAGGCCCTTGCCTCGGCCACCGGCAACCATGTGCTGCTGACCGACACGCGCGGCACCATCTGGTCGGGTTCAGGCGTGCTGGTGCTGACCGGCGGTGACGGCAGCCGCGACGCCGCCAGCCTGCCCGGCCGCATCGCCTGGCGCACCGGCCTGCAAGGCGGCGGCGTGCGGCTGATGGCCACCCAATCCTGTTGCGTCAACGGCGAATTGGAGCTGCTGCTCAAGCCGGGTTTTGGGCGCCTCGCCATCGAGGTGGCCAACCGCAGCGACTGGCTGGTGCGCGTCCCGGCCGGCTGGCTGGCCGGGCTGGGCACGCCCTGGAACACCCTGCAGCTGGGCGGCAGCCTGCGCCTGCAAAGCCGTGACCTGCGCTTCGAGCGCGTCGAAGGCCGCTGGCTGCAGCAGGGCTCGGCCCAGCTCGATCTCGTCAACCTCTCCTCGCGCGTCTCGACGCTGGCGCCGCTGGGTAGCTACCGATTCACGGTGACGGCGGACGCCGCCAACGCCGGCAGCAGCCTGCTGCAACTCAGCACACTTGACGGCGGCCTCTTGCTGACGGGCCAGGGGCAGCTGTCGGCCAACGGCAAGAGCCGTTTCCAGGGCGAAGCCAGCGCCGCCCCGGGCCGTGAAGAGGCCCTGAACAACCTGCTCAACATCATCGGCCGGCGGCAAGGCCCGCGCTCGATCCTCACCCTCGGATGACGCCCATGAATGCCACCCACTGGCTTGCAGCCATCCCCACCGCCATCGCCCTGCTGGGCGCAGCGCCGGCC
>CALMQC010000341.1 GCA_937871895.1 uncultured Roseateles sp.
ACTGCCTTCACACGGCAGGGGTCGCAGGTTCGAACCCTGCACCGCCCACCAAGAAGTAAGAAAGCCCCGATGGTTCAAAGCCATCGGGGCTTTTGTTTTTTCCGTGCCCAGCTTCAGTGGTGCAGCCAGGCCACGATGCCGAGCGCAATGCCCACACCGCCGAAGGCGAGCGTGGCCCATTCCATCCAGCGGCGCTTGGTCAGCAGCGCGATCGCGGCGACGGCGATGGACACCTGCAATGCCGTGGTGGCCTGGGCCCAGCGGTGGTGCAGGTGCATCTGCTCAGCGCTTTCGTCGTCCAGGTGCTTGGACTCGGCCTCCAGCGCCTCGGCCTCGGTCTTGATGTCGTTCTTTTCTTTCTCGTAGCGCGCGATCTTGTCGCGGTACTTGGCGCGTTGGTCTTCAGTGGTCACCAACTCCAGCGCCAGTTCGGCGAGGTTCTGCTTGCTGCTCTTGGACTGGAAGTGGTTCCACTTGTTGGCCGCCTCGGTCTTCTTGATGGCGGCGTCGTTCTTCAGCAGCCCGGCTTGGGCTTGCGTGGCGCCGCCCATGTAGGCAAAGACGGCGCCGACCGTGGCGAGGATGGCGGTGATGACAGCCAACTGGCCAGCAAAGCCTTTGGGCTCGTGCTGGGCGGCGTGCTCCAGCTCGTGGTCGTGTGGGCCGTGGACGTGGAAGCCACCGGAGGACATGGATCAGGTCTCCTTGCGAAGGTAGTCGACAAAGTCAAAGCGGACGCCGGCTGCGCTGGTGTGTGACTCGCGGGCTTGCTCGGCAAAGTCGCTGCGCTGCCAAGGCGGAAAGTGCCGGTCGGCGTCAGGAAAATCAAGGTCCACTTCGGTCAGTGCCAGCTTGTGCGCGTGAGGCAGCGCGAGGGCGTAGACCTCGGCACCGCCCACCACGCAGACCTCGGCTTCTGCGCAAGCGGCCAGTGCGGCGTCGAGACTCGCAAAGGTCTCGGCTCCGGGAAGCGCCACGCTGCTGCGCGTGATGACGATGTTGCGGCGGCCTGGCAGGGGGCGAAATCGCGGCGGCAGCGAGTCCCAGGTCTTGCGGCCCATGATGACGGGCTTGCCCAGGGTGATCGCTTTGAAGCGCGCCATGTCCAGCGGGTCGCGCCACAGCAAGTCGTTTTGGCGGCCGATGGCGCCATCACGAGCCACGGCGGCCACCAAGGTCACCTGGGTCACCTGGGTCATACGGCCACCGGTGCCTTGATCCCCGGATGCGGGTCGTAGCCGACGAGCTCGAAGTCCTCGTACTCGTAGTCGAAGATGCTGGCTGGCCGACGCTTGATGACCATGGTGGGTGCAGGGCGCGGCTCGCGGGCGAGCTGGGTGCGCACCTGCTCGACGTGGTTGTCGTAGATGTGGCAGTCGCCGCCGGTCCAGATGAAGTCACCCAGCTGCAGGTCGCACTGCTGGGCCAGCATCTGGGTCAGCAGCGCGTAGCTGGCGATGTTGAAGGGCACGCCCAGGAAGATGTCGGCGCTGCGCTGGTAAAGCTGGCAGGAGAGCTTGCCGTCGGCCACGTAGAACTGGAAGAAGGCGTGGCAGGGCATCAAGGCCATCTTGGACAGCTCGGCCACGTTCCAGGCGCTCACGATGATGCGGCGCGAGTCCGGGTTGGTCTTGAGCTGCTTGACGACCTCGGCGATCTGGTCGATGTGGCCGCCGTCCGGCGTGGGCCAGCTGCGCCATTGCACGCCGTAGACGGGGCCGAGGTCGCCGTCGTCACGCGCCCATTCATCCCAGATCGAGCAGCCGCGCTCCTGCAGCCACTTGACGTTGCTGTCGCCGCGCAGGAACCACAGCAGCTCCAGGATGATGGACTTGAGGTGGACCTTCTTCGTGGTCACCAGCGGGAAGCCCTGGGTCAGGTCGAAGCGCATCTGGTGGCCGAAGACGCTGCGGGTGCCAGTGCCGGTGCGGTCGCTCTTTTGCACGCCGTGCTCGGCGACATGGCGCATGAAGTCTTCGTACTGATGGAAGGTGGCCGTGGTGCTCATGGGGCGGGGCGCTGTGCGGATTTGGGGCGGAAGGCCTTGCAGACCTCGTCATTCGTCTCTAAGAACGGGCCGCCAATGAGGTCGATGCAATAGGGCACAGCGGCAAAGATGCCGCTGGCGGCCGGGTGGCCGGCCAGGGTCTCGGCGATGGCTTTGGGCTGACCGGGCAGGTTGATGATCAGGGCCTGCTTGCGGATCACCGCGACCTGGCGTGACAGGATGGCCGTCGGCACGAAGTGCAGCGAGATCTGGCGCATCTGCTCGCCAAAGCCGGGCATCTCGCGGTCCGCCACGGCCAGCGTTGCCTCAGGCGTCACGTCGCGCGGGGCGGGGCCGGTGCCGCCGGTGGTGAGCACGAGATGGCAGCCGGCGATGTCGACGAGTTCGATCAAGGTCTCGCTGATGCGGCCGCGCTCGTCAGGGATCAGGCGTGGCACGAACTCGATGGGGTTCTTGAGGGCGCGGCTGAGCCAGTCCTGCAGCGCGGGCAGGCCCTTGTCCTCGTAGACACCGGTCGAAGCGCGGTCGCTGATGGAGACGATGCCGATGCGGACTGGGTCAAACGTCATCGCCCACCTCGCTCACTTCGCTGGCCTTGATGAACTGGAACAGTTCGCGGTAGGCCCGGCCATTGCGCTTCTCGGGGGCGCCCGAGGCGTCCTTGCGGGCGGCGCGCACAAGGCTGCGGAGTTGCTGGATATCGACCTCGACATGCGCGTCGATGAAGGCCTGCAGCGCGTTGTCGTCTGAAAGCAAGCGTGCACGCCAGTGCTCGGCCTGATGCAGCTTCAGCGCGTCTTGCGCGTGACCAAGTTTGAAGGCGGCCACGGCTTCGCGGATGGGCTCGGGGTCCACCTTGCGCATCAGCTTGCCGACGTACTGCATCTGCCGGCGGCGGCCTTCGAAGTTGGTGATCTTCTTGGCCGCCTTGAGGGCGTCGCTCAGGATCTCGGGCAGGGCCAGGGGCTCCCAGCGCGATTCGGGCAGGCTCAGCATTTCTTCGCCCAGCTTTTGCAGCGCCGCCATGTCGCGCTTGAGCTGCGTCTTGCTGGGGCGCTCGACGTCGTCGTCGTCGTGGGAGGGGAATTCAGGAGAATCGACTTGCATCGTCGCGGCCCGAGCAGCATGAGGCTGGCTCCGGGCGGGCTCAATCACGGGTCTTATCATTCTCGCCCACCCCACAGGCCTCACCCGACATGCCCCAGCCTCAAGACGGCTTCAGCTTCGCGCCCGAAAGTTTCCAGCAGTTGATCGAAGACACCTTGGCCGAGGCGCGGCGTTTGGGTGCGTCGGACGCGGGGGCCGAGGTCTCCGAGGGCTGCGGCCTGTCCATCTCCGTCCGCAAGGGCGAGTTGGAGAACGTGGAGCGCAACCGGGACAAGTCGCTCGGCGTCAGCGTCTACCTCGGCCAGCGGCGCGGCAATGCCAGCACCTCGGATTTTTCGCCACAGGCCCTCCGTGACACGGTGCGCGCGGCGTACGACATCGCGCGCTTCACCGCCGAGGACGAGTTTGCCGGCCTGCCGGATGCGGAAGACCTGGCGCTGGACGCGGCGGCGCGGCCGGCACTGGACCTGTTTCACCCTTGGGCCATTGATGCCCAAGCCGCCGCCGAGATTGCTTTGCGCTGCGAGGCCGCCGCGTTTGCGACCGACAAGCGCATCACCAACAGCGAGGGCGCGTCCGTCTCCGCGCAGCAATCGCACTTTTGGATGGGCAACTCGCGAGGCTTTCGCGGGGGCTATGCCAGTTCGAGGCATTCGCTGTCGGTGGCGCCAATTGCTGGCCGCGGCGCGGGCATGGAGCGCGATGCCTGGTACAGCTCGATGCGCGACGCGGCCGAGCTGGCCTCGCCGGAGGCCGTGGGCCGCTACGCGGCTGAGCGTGCGCTTTCTCGCTTGAAGGCGCGCAAGGTCAAGACCGCCGAGGTGCCCGTGCTGTTCGAGAACACGCTGGCTGTGGGCCTGCTGGGGGCGCTGGTGCAGGCCACCAGTGGCGGCGCGCTCTACCGCCGCACCACCTTCCTGCTCGACAGCCTGGGCCAGCCGGTGCTGGCTTCGCATGTGGACGTGCACGAGGACCCGCATGTCCGCAAGGGCAAGGGCAGCTCGCCATTCGACGACGAGGGCGTGGTGACCCGTGCGCGCAGTGTCGTGGACAGCGGCGTGCTGCAGGGCTATTTCCTCTCCAGCTACTCGGCGCGCAAGCTGGGCCTGCGCACAACGGGGCACGCCGGTGGCTCGCACAACCTCGTCATGCGCAGCCGCGCCACGGCGCCTGGGGATGACCTGCCCACCATGCTGCGCCGGCTGGGCACGGGGCTCTTCGTGACCGAGCTGATGGGCCAGGGCGTCAACTACGTGACGGGCGACTACTCGCGCGGCGCCAGCGGCTTCTGGGTCGAGAACGGCGAGCTGGCGTACCCCGTGCACGAGGTGACCATCGCCGGCAACCTCAAGGACATGCTGCGCGGCATTGTCGGCATCGGCGCGGACGCCTACACCGTGGGCGCCAAGACCGTGGGTTCGGTGCTGATCGACCGCATGAAGCTGGCCGGGCACTGAACGGCAGCTGCGGGGCCGACGCATTTTTAAGGCCGTTGTCAGCCTGGGTTTCACACGGCGAAAGTTGTCTGAAACTCAATGAAATCTCGCGGGTTAGCCCGGTGCGGAACGGGTGAATCGCGTTCCTAGAATCGATTCGCTTCCCTTGCATCAACCCTTCAGGAGACAGTTCATGGAACGTCGTTCATTTGTTCGCCAAGCCGGTCTGGCTGGCGTTCTCGCGGCCGGCAGCGCACCGGCCATCGTGCACGCACAGGCACAGATCCGCTGGCGTCTGGCGTCCAGCTT
>CALMQC010000342.1 GCA_937871895.1 uncultured Roseateles sp.
TGCAGCATGTAGACCGCGCTGCCCGCCAGCGACACCGCGAGCAGGCCCGTGGCCACGCGGCGGCGCAGCAGCAGCGCGGCGGACCCGCACAGCCCGCCCCAGACCGAGAGCGTCCAGCCCGCCACGGCCCACAGCGGCACGGCCGTGAAGAAGGCCACCTGCGACTCGCTCATGCCGCTGTTGCGGTAGTAGGTGGCGCCCTGCGCCAGGCTCATCACATGGTCAAAGCCTGCCGCCAGGCTGTAGAGCAGGAAGAGCCCACCTGCCAGCCAGGCGGGCCACGGCAGGGGGCGGGTCAATGAGCCGGTGGTGCGGACGAGCGGGGTGGTTTTCAAGCGGCGCTCCTTGATGGGCTTGAGCGAGGTGATGGAGCGTGCACTGTGGCGTCACCTGGCCGCTGTGTCGTGCCCTGAGCGACCAGCGGCAGCAGCCCGGTGACGAAATGCACCGCAGGCTGACGATCAGCGGGGCGTCAAGCGCCGAGTCAGCCCGTGCCAGCGTCAGCCAAGCTCAGCCAGCGCCGCGCGCGTGGCCTCGTCGGTGGGGAAGAGGTGCTCCACCTTCAGCGACGCCAACGTGATGTCCAGCGGCGTGCCAAAGCTCGTGATGGCCGAGAAGAAGCTCAGGATGCGGCCGTCCTGCGCGCGCAGCCGGAAGGCGAGCACTGGCAGGTTGCCGGTCTCGACGGCGGTCCAGGGCTCAAGCTCGGGCCGCAGTTCGTCGAGCAGCGCGCGCAGGCGGGGCAGGTGCTCGGCCTCGCGGCAGGCGCGGGCCCACATCTCGGCGCACAGCCAGGCTTCGTCCACGCACAGCGTGCGCAGGCCGCCCGGCGCAAAGATCACGCGCAGCAGGTTCAGCGGCTGCTGGTGCAGCATGGCCTCGGGCATGCCCAGCAGCCGGATCAGGCGTGCGAGCCCCTCGTTGACCATCACGAGGTTGTATTCGCCGTCCATCACCAGCGCGGGCGTGGTGGGGCCACTGGCGTCGAGCAGCTGCGCCAGCGCACGCCGCACGGGTTCCATCTCAGGGGCGTCGAGCGAGCGCTCGGCGTGCGCGGGGGCGAAGCCGGCGGCCAGCAGGGCCTGGTTGCGTTCTTCGAGCGTGGCGCCGAGGGCGTCGAGCAGCGCGATCAGCGTCGCGCGGCCGGCGCGGGCGCGTCCGGTTTCGATGCAGCTCAGGTGGCGCTGTGAGACGCCGGCGCGCAGCGACAGCTCCAGCTGGCTGACGCGGCGCGCCTTGCGCAAGGTGGCGAGGGTGGCAGTCATGCGCCACATTCTGCGGCGGGGCGGCTCACGCCCGCGATGACTTGCGAGGTCATTGCAGGCACGCAGCCCGCGGCCGAGCATGAGCCCATGTTCAACCCACCGGAGATGTCTCCATGCGCACCGCTCTGATCCTCGTCTTCGCCGCGTTCGGCGCGTTCTCGCTTTACGTGATGTGGCAGGTCGGCTACCTCGGCATCTGGCAAGCCGGCATGAGCAGCCCGGGCGCCTGGCAGGTGCTGATCGACCTGGTGCTGATGTCCTGCATCGCGCTGGGCTATATGTGGCATGACGCGCAGCGCACGGGCCGCAAGGTGTGGCCCTTTGCGCTCGTCACGCTGGCGGCGGGGTCACTGGGGCCGATGCTCTACCTGCTGCTGGCGCCGCGCCATGCGGCTGGCACAGGCCTGCGTTCGACGGCCTAGAAGGCTCAGCGCCACACCTGACTGCGGCCATAAGGCGGGGCCAAGCGGCCGAGGATCCAGTCCCCGAGCAGCCGGAAGTAGCCATCGGTCACGCGGGTGTTGCGTCGCGAGCCGTCGGGCAGCTCCAGGAACTCGTTCATGCCGTGGTCGGTGTCGGGGAAGACATAGACCTCAAAGGGCTTGCCCTGCGCCTGGGACTTGGCGAGCGAGGCGAGGCTGGCCTGGGCCGGGGCCTCGCGGTCCTGGCCGGCCACGATCCAGAGCATGGGGAGGCTCAGCTGCTTAAGCGTGTGCTCGGCGTCGTAGTCCCAGATGAGCTCCAGGTTGTCGAAGACGGCGCGCCCGACGCGGCGCAGGTCACGGTCTTGCATGCGCAGCATGTCGCCGCTGTACTCGCCCTTGAGGCTGTGGGCCCAGGCTTCGTGGCCGATGGCCTGGCGGATGGACTCCAGCGCCTCAAAGCCCGTGCTGAAGTGCGAGGACACGAGCACCGCCGTGGCGCGGGAGAGCTGCGCGATCCAGTCCCGCTCACGTGGGCCCAGCTTGAGGCGCTCGGCCTCCAGCAGCATCTGGTCGCGGTCCTCGGCGATGGGCGAGCTGATGAGCCCGAAGCTGACGACGACAAAGTCCGCCCTGGAGCGCGTGGCCGCCAGCGGCGCCACCCAGCCGCCCTGGCTTTGGCCCCAGTAGCCCGCCTTGCTGAAGCGCCCGGCCGCCAGCGCTTGCGCCTGCTGCATCGCGGCCGCCGCGTCGTCGGCCAGCAACTCGAAGTTCTGGGTGTAGAAGCCGCCCGACTGCCCGGTGCCGCGCTTGTCGTAGGTGAACACCGCGATGCCCTGCGCGGCCAGCATCAAGGCGCGGGTGTTGTGGATGGCGGGTTCGGTCTCGGAGCCATGCACCATGACGACCAAGGGCCTTTGCGAGGGGGCACCGCGTTCAAGGGGCTCCAGCAATTCACCGGCCAGCTCGGCCCCCGCCACTGTGAAGCGCAGGGCCGTGCGTTTGAAGCTTCGCTGGGCAAGCACGACTCGCGCCTCGCCCGGGGCCTGTACACGCACGCGGCCATGCTCGCACTGCACCGGGCTGGTGGGCGACGCGGTGCTGCCGTAGCGGCCGTCCAGCAGCAAATAGCCGAGGCCCGGCGGCGGGATCCAGGGCTTGGGCGCCAACACCGCAATGCTTTGACCGACCGTGCCGTAGGCGCCCGCTTCGCAGGGCGCTGCCTGTGCGCTCAGGGTGCCCCAAAGACTGAGGAGTGCTGCCAACGCCCAGGTGCGCGCGGCGGCGGTTTGACGCGTGGTGGGCGGGCGCATCAGTGGGCCGCCGCATGACGCGCCACGCGGCGCAGGCGGGCGCGCAGGTCGGGTGCCGACAGCCAGCGGCCTTGCGTGTAGACGCCGCGCACGTCGGCCGCGTGCTGGATGTCGGCCAGCGGGTTCGCGCCGACGAGGATGAAGTCCGCGCGCTTGCCCACCTCAAGGGTGCCGGCGCGGTCGAATTCGCCCAGGTACTTGGCGGGCGTTGCGGTGGCGGCCGTCAGCGCTTCAAAGGGGCTGAGGCCGGCCTTGACCAGCAGCGCCAGCTCCTGGTGCAGCGCGAAGCCGGGCACCAGGGCGCCAAACGCATCGGAGCCCGCCAGCAAGGGCACGCCGGCCTGGTGCAACTCGCGGATCAGCGTCAACAGCAGCGCGACGTTGCGGTCAAAGTGCGCCGGCAGGCCCGATGAGTCGCCGTTGGAAGCGAAGAACTTTGAAAACTTCGGCGCCAGCTCGGCCCGGTACTCGTTGCGGTCCGGGCTGAGGTTCTCAAGGCGCACGCTGTCTGGCAGGTAGTTCAGTCGCGGGTCTTTGGCCAGGTCGCTGAACCGCTGGTCGTCCAGGTAGGTGGGCAGCATCGTGTAGATGACCAATGTGGGGTCCCAGACCACGCCTGACGCGGCCACCGCCTGGACCACGCGGGTGCGGTAGCTGGCGTCCTGCAGCCGTGTGAGGTTCTGTGTGTAGGCGGTCAGGAAGTGGTCGATGCTTCCGTCGGCCTCCTGCCCGAAGTGGGCGGCCTCGGCAAACTGCGCATCGAGCGACGTATAGAGCAGCTCCTCGATGTGCTCGATGCAGCCCATCCTGAGCGTCTGGGCCAAGGGCATGAAGTGCTGCGCATGACCGCGCACCCGGATGCCCCGGGCCCGCGCACCGGTGATGAGCGCGTCATAAAGATCGGCGGGCAGATCGCCGTGGATCTTGATGGCGTCGTAGCGCTGCTTGGCGGCGTCTTGCAGCGCCTGCTGCACGTCCTCCAAGGACTTCAGGTTGCCGCTCTCCAGCTGCGGCCCGCTGACCAGGTAGCGTGGGCCGCTCAAGCGCCCTGCCGCCACGCCGGCCCGCAAGGCGAGGTGGTCGACCTTGCCCCCGCCGTCGGCCAGCCCCATGTTGAAGACGGTGGTCACGCCGGCCGCCAACTGGAGGTCCAAGAAGTCCTGCGTCGGCATGCGCAGGTGCACATGCATGTCGGACAGCCCGGGCATCAGGTAGTGCCCTCGGCCGTCGATCCGCTTCGCGGCACGAACCCGTTTGGCGGCCGCGGCGTCCATGATGGACACGATGAGGCCGCCGCGCACCACCACCGAGCGGTCGGCTTGCACCAGGTTCGCGGTCATCGGCACGAGGTTGACGTGGTCGATCACCCAGTCGGCGTCTGGCAACGTGCTGGCAAACGCTGGCGCCTGCAGCGCGCCGATCACGCAGGCAAC
>CALMQC010000343.1 GCA_937871895.1 uncultured Roseateles sp.
GACTGCGGTCGCCACTGGGTGTCGCTTGCCGACACCGGCAACATGGCCGAGACCTTTGCGGCAATGGGCATCGGCGCCGGCCAGCAGGCCGACGACGTCATCGAGCGCGCCCAGCGCGCCCTGTCCGACGTGCACCAGCGCCACAGCCAGCGCGGATCTTGGACGCTGTACGCCGACGAGATCGACGCGCTGCAGTGGCTGGTGCGCCTGCACGCCGTGCAGCTTGGCGCGTGCTCCTATCGCGAATTTTCCACGGCCATGGACCGCACCGCGCAGCGCATTGCCCAGGCCAGGGCCGGCAATGCGCCCGCCGGCGCCATCGTGATCATCGGCGATCTGGGAGTGCCGGCATGACGACCGAAACCATCACCTGGCACGCTGCCAACCTGGTGCTGCCCGACGACGGCACGACCGTGCTGATGGCCATCCGCGGCGACAGCGAGCCGGTATGGCTCGGCTGGCACGACGGCCACGCATGGGTTGATGCCTCCACTGGCGGCGCCATCGATGACCAGGTGACGCACTGGGCGCACATGCCTGGAGGCCCGGCATGCTGACTCCTCAATTCCTGCTCCCGCTCGCCGACGCGCTCATCGTCGACAACTTCGCCGGCGGCGGCGGCGCGAGCACCGGCATCGAGCGCGCAATCGGCCGGCCGGTCGACATCGCCATCAACCACGATCCCGAGGCCGTGGCGATGCACGCCGCCAACCACCCGCAGACGCTGCACCTGTGCGAGTCGGTTTGGGATGTGAACCCGCGTGAGCTGTGCGCCGGCCGACCGGTCGGGCTGGCCTGGTTCAGCCCCGACTGCAAGCACTTCAGCAAGGCCAAGGGCGGCAAGCCGGTCGAGAAGCGCATCCGCGGCTTGGCCTGGGTCGCGGTGCGCTGGGCGGCCACCGTCAAGCCGCGCATCATCTGCCTGGAGAACGTCGAAGAGTTCGTCACCTGGGGCCCCCTCACGCAAGACGGCCGACCCTGCCCTCGCAACAAGGGCCGCGAGTTCCGCGCGTTCGTCAACGCCCTCGGCCGCCTGGGCTACGTCGTCGAGTGGCGCGAGCTGCGCGCCTGCGACTTCGGCGCCCCGACCAGCCGCAAGCGCCTGTTCCTGATCGCGCGCAGCGATGGTCAGCCCATCGTGTGGCCGGCACCGACGCATGCCGCACCATCTTCCCGGCTTCGGGAAAATGGTCTGAAGCCCTGGCGCACTGCGGCAGAGTGCATCGACTGGTCGATCCCCTGCCCGTCGATCTTCACGCGCGAGCGCCCGCTGGCCGAGGCCACCATGCGCCGCATCGCCCGCGGGATCAAGCGCTATGTCCTCGACGCGGCCGAGCCCTACATCGTGCGCATCGGGCACGCAGGTCACGGCGACGGCGCCAAGGTGTGCGGACTGGATGATCCGCTCACCACCATCACAAGCAAGGCCGAGCACCTGCTGGTGGCCCCGACACTGATCCAGACCGGCTACGGCGAGCGCGCCGGGCAGGCCCCGCGCGTGCCGGGCCTCGACAAGCCACTTGGCACCGCCGTCGATGGGCAGAAGCACGCCCTGGTGGCCGCCTTCCTGGCCAAGCACTACGGCGGCAACGAGACGCCTGGCGCGCCACTGACGGCCCCGATGAGCACGATCACCACGCAAGACCATCACCACCTGGTCGCGGCGCACCTTCTGAAGCTGCGTGGCACCAGCACCGGCAGCGCCACGAGCGATCCGGTGCCCACCATCAGCGCGCAGGGCACACACATCGCCGAGGTGCGCGCCTTCCTCGTCAAGTTCTACGGCACCGGCGGCCAACTCGCCGGCCTGGACGAACCGATGCACACCCTGCCGACCAAGGACCGCATGGGCCTGGTCACCGTGCACGGCCAGGACTACGTCATCGCCGACATCGGCATGCGCATGCTGCAGCCGCGCGAGCTGGCCAGGGCGCAAGGGTTCGGCGACAGCTACCTGCTCGAGGCACCGCACCTGGGCCGCCCGCTGCCCAAGCACGCCCAGGTCCGCATGATTGGCAACAGCGTGTGCCCACCCATGGCCGAGGCATTGGTGCGGGCGAACTACAGCGAGCGCCAGGCGCTCAGGGAGGCGGCGTGAACGCAGCACCTCAGCCCAGCCTGTTCGCCCAGCTCGTTCTGGCCGAGAAGTACGGCGGCATGCGCCTGACGATGGACCAGCTCGCCGAGGCGCTGGGCATGGCGCGCGGCAGTGTCTACAACCAGATCAGCGCCGGCACCTTCCCGGTGCCGACATACGTTGAGGCCGGCAAGCGCTGGGCCGACGTGCGCGACGTGGCCGCTCATTTTGATCGGCAGCGAGCGGCGGCGAAGGTGGCGGCGTGATGCTCAACGTCGCCCGATGAGCGGCGAGCGGAGCGAGTCCGCTCGATTGGCATCGTTAGGCTGGTGACGGAGCGAAAGGAAAGAAGATGGG
>CALMQC010000344.1 GCA_937871895.1 uncultured Roseateles sp.
CTGGCGCGGCCACTCATCGCGCTGGTGCTGCTGCTCGCCGTCGCGGCGCTCAGCGTGCCCGGTTTCCTGCACCTTGAGATCAAGGACGGCCACCTCTACGGCAGCCTGGTGGACATCGTCCACCGCGCCGTGCCGCTGATGCTCGTCGCCCTCGGCCTCACGCTCGTGATCGCCACGCGCGGCATCGACATCTCGGTGGGCGCTATCGTCGCCATCGCCGGCACCGTGGCCGCCATGCTGGTCGGCACGCACGGCGTGCTGGTGGCCTTTGGCGCGGCCATGGCCGCCGCCCTGGTCTGCGGGCTCTGGAACGGCCTGCTCGTCGCCACGCTCGGCCTGCAGCCCATCATCGCAACCTTGATCCTGATGGTCGCCGGCCGAGGCCTGGCGCAGTTGCTGACCGACGGCCAGATCCTCACCATCTACGAGCCGCCCAGCTTCTTCTGGCTCGGCGGGGGCTACCTGCTTGGCCTGCCGGTCTCGGTCTTCGTGCTGGCCACCGTGGCGGGGCTCACGGGCCTCTTGATGCGCCGCACGGCGCTCGGGCTCTTCATCGAGTCGGTCGGCATCAACCCGGTGGCCTCGCGCCTTGCGGGCGTGCCGACGCTGGCGGTGATGCTCTTCGTCTACCTCTACAGCAGCTTCGGCGCCGGCCTCGCGGGCTTGATGATCACGTCCAACATCAAGAGCGCCGACGCCAACAACGCCGGCCTCTTGCTGGAGCTGGACGCCATCCTGGCCGTCACGCTCGGCGGCGGGCTCTTGAGCGGCGGGCGCTTCTCGCTGGTCGGCAGCCTGATCGGCGCGCTCGTGATCCAGACCCTCACCTCCACCATCTATGCCCTCGGCGTGCCACCGCAGGTGACCATGGTGGTCAAGGCCCTGGTGGTGTTTGCGGTGTGCATCCTGCAATCGCCTGTCTGGGTGAAGAAAGGAGGTGCACGATGAAAGCCCGCCTGCAAGGCGCGATGGCCGCGCCCTCCTTCACCGCCTGGGTCAGCGTGGTGCTGATGTTCGGCCTCTTCGGCTTTGGCGCCGCGTCCTACACCGGCTTTGCCAGCCCCCAGGTCGTCTACAACCTGCTGATCGACAACGCCTTCCTGCTCGTCATCGCGGTGGGCATGAACTTCGTGATCCTGTCGGGCGGCATCGACCTCTCGGTCGGCTCCGTGCTCGCGCTCACCACCACCGTCGCGGCTTGGCTGCTGCAGACGGCGCAGTGGCCGGCTGAAGCTGTCATCGCCGTCAGCCTCGCTGGCGGCCTGCTCTTTGGCGCGCTGCAGGGCTGGCTGATCCACCACTTCAAGCTGCAGGCCTTCATCGTCACGCTGGCCGGCATGTTCCTGGCGCGGGGGCTTTGCTTCCTGATCAGCGTGGACTCGATCACCATCGACTCGCCCGGGTTTGTGTGGCTCTCGCAGACCCAGCTCGCGCTGCCCGGCGGCTTCTTGTCGCCAGGCGCAGTGATTGCGCTGGTGGTGCTCGTCATCGGCCTCTGGGCCGCGCACAGCACGGCCTTTGGCCGCACGGTCTACGCCATCGGCGGCAACGAGACCTCGGCGCTGATGATGGGCCTGCCCGTGGGCCGCACCAAGATCGCCGTCTATGCCTTGAGCGGCGGCTGCGCCAGCCTCGCCGGCCTGCTGTTCGCCTTCTACATGCTCTCGGGCTACGGCCAGCATGCGCAAGGCGTGGAGCTGGACGCGATTGCCGCCGTCGTCATCGGCGGCACGCTGCTGGCCGGCGGCACCGGCTATGTGGCCGGCGCGCTCTCGGGCGTGCTGGTGCTGGGCCTCATTCAGACGCTGATCGTCTTTGACGGCACGCTCAGCTCCTGGTGGACCAAGATCGTCATCGGCACCCTGCTGTTCGCCTTCTGCGCTGTGCAGCGCGTGGTGGCGCGCCGCGCCCAACACTGAGGAAACACGCATGCTCAACCGCCGCCAGCTCCTCAGCACCGCGCCTGCCGCCGGCCTCGTTGCCAGCACCGCAGCAGCGGCAGCAACTGCCACCCAGCCCAAGCTCCTCGCCCCCACGCCCCCCATGGGCTGGAACAGCTGGAACAGCTTTGCCACCACGCTGACCGAGGCCCAGGCGCGCGAGACCGCCGCCATCCAGGCCGCCAAGCTGCTGCCCTCGGGCTACGACGTCTTCACCATCGACATCCAGTGGTACGAGCCCGAGGCCAAGAGCTACGAGTACAACCGCGCGCCCCAGCCCGCGATGGACGGCTATGGCCGTCTGCTGCCAGCGCCCAACCGCTTTCCGTCCGCCGCCAACGGCGCCGGCTTCAAGCCGCTGGCCGATGACATCCACCGCCTCGGCCTCAAGTTCGGCGTGCACCTGATGCGCGGCATCCCGCGCGCGGCGGTCGAGAAGAACCTGCCTGTCTTCGGCACCAAGCTGACCGCGCGCGACATCGCCGACACCACCAGCACCTGCCCCTGGAACCCCGACATGTACGGCGTCGACATGCGCCGCCCGGGCGCCCAGGCCTACTACGACAGCGTGTTCGCGCTGTTCGCGTCCTGGGGTGTGGACTTCGTCAAGATGGACGACATGAGCCGACCCTACGACGCCCACGCGCCCGAGATCGAGGCCGCGCACCGCGCCATCGAGGCCAGCAAGCGGCCCATGCTGCTCAGCCTCTCACCCGGCGAGACCCCCGTGCCCCGCGCCGAGCACGTGCGCCGCTTTGCGCAGATGTGGCGCATCAGTGACGACTTCTGGGACGAGTGGCCGCTGCTCGAATCGCAGTTCACCCGCCTCGAAAACTGGAACCCCCACCGCCGCCCCGGCGCCTGGCCCGACGCCGACATGCTCCCCCTCGGCCGCCTGGCCTTGGGCGAGCGCGACAGCCGCTTCACCAAGGATGAGCAACGCACCGTGATGGCCCTGTGGTGCATGGCCCGCTCGCCCCTCATCATGGGCGGCGACCTGCGCCACCTCGACGACTGGACGCTCAGCCTGCTCACCCACAAAGAGCTGCTCGCCATCCACCGCCACAGCACGCACAACCAGCCCCACTTCGTGGCCGACAACTGGCGCGTCTGGACGGCACGCAACCCGCAGACCCGCGAGCATGTGCTCGCCTTGTTCAACACCGGCAAGCAGGCGGCGAGCTTGCGGCTGCCGTTGCATCAGCTGGGGTTGCCGCTGAACGGCAAGTTGAGGGATCTGTGGGACGGCAACACGGCCGCGCCGGTGATCGAGGCGGGTGTGGTGAGCGTGGCCGTGGCATCGCATGGGGTGGCGCTGCTGGGGCTGCGGGGCGCTTGACGCTTTGGAGCGCCATGCGTTGCAGCGTACATACCGCGTGCATACAATCTCGACATGGCCCCCATCCAGTTCGAGTGGGACCCGAAGAAGGCCCAGATCAATCTTCGAAAGCACAAGGTTTCCTTCGAGGATGCTCAGACCGTCTTCTCTGACGAACGGGCACTCTTGATCGACGACCCGGACCACTCCGAAGAAGAAGACCGGTTCGTTCTCCTTGGCTTGAGCCAAAGCCTTCGTCTGCTCGTGGTGGTTCACTGCTACCGGGCTGAGGGCCGAGTCATCCGGATCATCTCTGCACGGAAGGCCGACGCAGAGGAACAGTCCAGCTACCGATAGGTGATCGCATGCGCAAGCAATACGACTTCAGCAACGCCAGGAAGAACCCCTACGCCGCGCAACTCAAGAAGCCCGTGACGATCCGTCTGGATGAAGGATCCATCTCGTACTTCAAGGGCTTGGCTGAGGAAACTGGCATTCCCTACCAGAGCCTGATCAACCTGTATCTGAAGGACTGTGCCGCGACCGGAAAGCGGCTGAGCCTCGCCTGGAAGTCGGCGGCGACGAAGGGTGCTGCCTGAGCCGGCTCGCCCACCCATCATGAAGACCATCACCGCCCGAGATGCTGCGCACCAATTGGGCGAACTGCTCGACACCATGCAGCGCGAGCCCGTGGTCATCACCCAGGACAACCGGCCGGTCGGCATCCTGATCTCGATGAAAGACGCGGCCAACAGCTTGATCGCCGATCACTTCATCGAGAAGGAACCCGGCTACGACGTCTGGCTGGCCTAGTCAGGAGAGCTTCAGGATGCGCCGGGCGCCGTTCAAGACCACCAAGCCAACCATGAAGCCGATGAGCAGATCGGGATAGGGCGAGCCGGTCCATGCGACCAGACCGCCCGCCACGATCACCCCCACATTGGCGATGACGTCGTTGGACGAGAAGATGAAGCTGGCCTGCATGTGCGCGCCGGCATCTCGCTTCTTCGAGATCAGGACTAGACAGGCCACGTTAGCCGCGAGCGCGGCACAGCCCATGCCCATCATCAGGATTGAAACGGGCTCGCTGCCGAAGGCGAAGCGGCGCAGGACCTCGACGAGGGCCAGCAGCGCGAGGGCCAGCTGCAACCAGCCTGCAGCGTGCGCAGCCCGCGTCTTGAGGGCAGCGGTGCGCCCGACGGCGTACAAGGCCAGGCCGTACACCGCCGCGTCAGCGAACATGTCGAGCGAATCGGCGATGAGGCCGGCTGACTGGGCCCACCAGCCGACCAAGATCTCAACAACGAACATGGCCGCGTTGATCGCCAAAAGCAACTTGAGCAGCCTCGCCTCGGCGGCATCATCCGGCGGCTCAATGGCGGCAGACGACCCGTGCGCCTGGCCCGACTCGAGGAGCGTCGCGCCAAGCCCCAGCGGCACCAGGCGCTGCAGCAACTCGTCTGTCGGTCCAGTGTGGGTGGCCGTCATCCGCCTCTGCGCCAAGTCGAAGGAAAGCCGCTCGACGCCATGGACGTCCTGCAGCGCCATCTTGATCAGGTTCTCCTCTGACGGGCAGTCCATTTTCGGGACGGCAAAGACGCTTTGGGTCGTGGTCATGTCGTTCAGCAGCTCGGTGAATGCCAAAGCCTACACGGCGGCTTGGCTGACGGCGGGCGTGGCCCTCGCCCTCGGGATCGACGAGCCCATATCATTGGGCCATGCATAAGCTGCTGGCCACCCTTCTCGTGCTTTTCGGTTGCCTGACTTTAGTCGGTCAGGTGATGGCCAGCTCGTCGGCCGCTTACAGCGATTGCTGCCTGCAGGGTTGCAAGGGCATGGTGCACTGCGCCAGCGCCACGTGCCAGAGTTGCGCCGCGCCCCAGCCGGCGCCCTTTGCCGGCCCAGTTGGGTTGCGAAGCGAACCGGCGCATATCGCGCCGTCGACGTCCACAACGTTTTCGCCCGGACCGGGATTTGAGCCGTGGAAGCCGCCTGACTAGGTTGATGCTGATTTACGTGCACGATTACCAACCTTTGAAGGACAACCATGAAATCCAAACTCCTCAAGATCTCGGCAGCCGTCGTGCTGTTGACGGGCTCTGCAGCGGCCGTGGCCGCGCATGCCTGCTGTGGTGACATTGCCTGCTGCCTCCAGCAGTTGCTCTGCTGCCTGTAAGACCTCACTGATGTGAGCGAGGCCGGCCTAGCGCCGGCCTTTTCTTTTCTCGTAGCGAGCGTTGAGCGGAAAGTCCTGCGAACTTCCGACTGATGGATGACTAAATACCAGTCGTCCGGCACTCGCCAATCGGGAAGTAGCTCGTCGATGTTCGTCTCGCTGACGGGAAGCCTCGTGGGGCGCCATTGCAGCTCACGGCCTCGCAATCGCCTCCCCCTCCAACTGAAACTTCCCCTGCAACTTCGCCGTCGCGTCGTTGCCGACGAACACGTCGAAGTCCGCCGTCTCCAGCACAAAGCGGCGCACGGCTGCTGACCAGTACTGGAGCTCGCTGGCGGGCAGGTCGAAGCTGACGGTTTGGGTGGCGCCGGCATCCAAGCTCACGCGGCGGAAGGCCTTCAACTCGCGCACGGGGCGGGCGGAGGAGCCGGCTTTTTGGCGGACGTAGAGCTGCACCACCTCGTCGGCCTTGCGGGCGCCGGTGTTGCGGAGCTTGACGCTGACCTTGAGGGTCTCGCTGGCCTTGAGGCTGGGTTGCGAGAGCATCAGGTCCTGGATCTCGAAGCTGCTGTAGCTGAGCCCGAAGCCGAAGGGGTAGAGCGGCGAGTTGGGCTCGTTCCAGTAGCGCTCGGTCATCGCGTGGGTGAAGTGCGATTGCA